>NZ_JBHURE010000010.1:0-130065 GCF_042674095.1 Lysinibacillus sp. NPDC056959
ATATCAGGTGGGATACATAATGAATTTACATGCTCTTAGATTATTCACAAAAGTTGCCGAACTCAGTAGTGTTTCGAAGGCCGCGGAAGCTCTAATGATTAGTCAACCTGCCGTTACCATTCAAATGAGAAATTTAGAAAAAGAACTTGGCCTAACCCTTTTAGAATCTAAAGGTCGAGGAATTACCTTAACACCAAACGGAGAATATTTATTTAAACAGGCACGACGGTTATTTGATTTAGAAATGGATATTGAAAATAAGTTGGGGCAATTAAAAAACACTGGTAATGAAGAATTACAGATTGCTTCTACCCATGTTCCATCTCATTTTTTACTACCAAAATGGCTCGCAAAATATAAACAAGCCTATCCGAATACTCATATCCACATAAAAACGGCTAATTCCCAGCAGGTTATTGAAGAATTACTTCACTATAAGGTTGATATGGCTTTTATCGTAAAAGAGGATGGCCATCATCCAGATATTAATTATCAATTTCTCATGAATCTCGATTATTGGTTTATCGTCCCCTACGGTCATCCGCTGGCAGATCAGAAAGTGACATTAACGGAATTAATGCAGCAGCCATTTGTTTCACGAGAAGATGGTAGCTCTACGAAAGAATATTTAAACGCTTTATGTAAAGTTCATAAAATCCCACCACCACGAGTAGGGCTACAACTGGACGGCATCAACGAATCCATTCACGCCATTGCAGCTGGATATGGTACGATGTTAGCTCCGTCCATAGCGGCATCGGGCTTTATTCAACGACAGCAAGTAGCTCGAGTTTTTATAAAAGACATCGATATTCAGCGACCTATTTATCTTTGCACAAGAAAAAATGAACAAAATACCTCTTCGACCTTTAATACTTTTATTAACATCATCAATGATTCAATTTCATAACAGATATTTTTCACAAGTTTGAACTACATAAAATTTGTATAATAACAAATTTTTGTGTAGTTTTTCACTTGTAAAAAATTTCAATCCTACTATATCGCAAATATCTCATCACCATCTGATCCCCAAGGAGTCGCCCAGTTGGAACGAAGATCAACTATACTAATATATGTTTTACAAATGCCATCCCAATTTTGGCGATGATCCATCTCAATACTTATAAAAGCTGTAAAAAAATAGTGAACTCCGTTTAAAAACCTTAAATAAATCTATCAACATTCGCTTTTTTATAGACAAAACATATTTAACGACCTATAATAATCCTTGAATTCAATAATACACGAACATTAAGGTGGATTTCATGACTGAATATACGTTAATTTTCAGAGGGACAGCTTTTTCTAGTAAGTCTCCTACTGAAGTACAAATTTTAAAGGATTATTTATTCTTCATCAATGCTGATGGGATGATTGCGAAAACAGTATCTCCTGAGCATGCAGACTATCATAATCTACTAACTACATATCAACATCAAGAAAATTTCCATCCATTAGCCGATGGACAATATTTCTTACCTGGCTTTGTCGATTTGCATGTACATGCGCCACAATGGGCACAGGCTGGAACTGCATTAGATATTCCACTTTATGACTGGCTGAACACATACACCTTCCCTATCGAATCCAAATTCTCCGATTTAGAGTTTGCACAAGAGGTCTATGACGATTTAGTAAGTTCTCTACTTGCAAACGGAACTACTACATCGCTCTATTTTGCAACTGTCCATAAAGAAGCAAGCCTACTATTAGCGAAAATTTGTGCTGAAAAAGGTCAACGAGGTCTAGTCGGGAAAGTTGTGATGGATGATCCTGAACAAAATCCAGACTATTATCGAGATGCAAATACTCAAACTGCACTCAAAGATACAGAAGAATTTATTGTAGCTGTGAAGGAATTAGCCAAATCAACGAAACAAGGTGTTTATCCAGTTGTCACACCACGCTTTATTCCAAGCTGTACAGACGAGGCACTAAAAGGCTTGGGAGAATTAGCTGCTAAATACGATACACATATCCAGTCACATTGTAGTGAAAGCGATTGGGAGCATGACTACGTAAAGGAACGATTTAAGAAAAATGACGCCTTTGCCTTACATGATTTTGGTCTATTAGGCGATAAGTCTGTCATGGCGCATAGTAATTTCTTAAATGATGATGATGCACAACTATTTGCTGAAACAGGCACAGCAATTGGTCATTGTCCAATTTCCAATGCTTATTTTGCAAATAGCGTCATTCCAATCGCCCGCTTCCATGCAAAAGGCGTTGATATCGGATTAGGGTCAGATATTTCCGGCGGTTTCTCACCTAGCCTATTCGATAATGCTAGACAAGCAGTCATGTCATCTAGAATGCTAGAAGACGGTGTCGATACATCTCTTTCTGCTGAAAAACGTGGTGTCCCAAGTTCACGTATTACGATTAATGAAGCATTTTATTTAGCAACAGCAGGTGGCGGAGAAAGCTTAAGCCTACCAATTGGTCGATTACAAGAAAGCTACACGTGGGATGTACAAGTTATCGATACAAAGTTACCTTCTGCAAAACTTCCTATTTTTGATGATAAGGAAGATTTACAGGATATTTTCCAAAAAATTATGTATCTTGTGCGCCCCGAAAATATCCGTGAAGTTTGGGTACAAGGAAATAAGGTTCACGTTAGATCATAAATAAAATTCTAAATTTACAACTTTGAGGTGTGCATCTAAGTGGAAACGCAACATAACAAATTAGCTAACGACAAAAATCAGCAGTTAACAGTTTTACCAGATGAGAAGGTGTCATTCGGTCAATCAGCTCTACTCGGTTTACAGCACGTCATGGCGATGGACGTCTACGTAGTCCCGTTCTTAATTGCCATGTTAATCGGCTTACAATCTGGTCAATCAAGCGCATTAATTCAATCAACCTTCATTGCAGCAGGGATTGCAACAATTATTCAAACTCACTTTTGCATGAAGTTACCGATAGCACAAGGTCCTTCATATGTTCCAATCGGTGCAATTGTAGGAATTTATGCAACGAGTGGTAGTGGAGATCTCGGTTGGAGTACTGTGCTAGGAGCAAGTTTAGTCGGCGCCATCTTAGTAATTATTTTAGGGTTTACAGGTATATTCAATAAAATCGTGAAAACGTTCATTCCACCAATTGTCGGTGGGACAATTATCTTTGTTGTAGGTCTTTCATTAATGCCTGTAGGTTTAAGTAATAACATTTTTAATGCGGCAGGCGCATCTATTAACCAAAACATCTATTTAGCTTTCACTTCAGCTATCGTTCTAATTCTTTGCGTTATGCTAGGCTCTGTCTTTAATAAAAAAGGGCGCGTATTTCGTATCGCTTCAGTAATTATCGCTTTAATCGCAGGGTGTCTTGCTGCAAATATTATGGGTGTTTTAGATTTATCAGCCGTGTCACAAGCAAAATGGTTTAGTATGCCTCAAGTTCCATTTGCAGATTTTAGCTTCACGTTTAATTTTTCAGCTATTATTACAATGGTGATTATATATATCGTCCTAATGGCAGAAACAACAGGTACATGGTTTGCAGTGAGTAACGTCATTGATCAGCCATTAACTGATAAACAAATTAATCGTGGAGTTATCGGCGAAGGAATTGGTTGTTTTATTGCATCATTACTAGGCTCAACTCCTGTTACTGGCTATTCAACAAATGCAGGTGTGATATCGATTACAGGTATCGCAAGCCGCCGTGTTTTTATTGCTGCAGGTTTTTGGTTTATTTTATTCGGCTTCTCTGGTAAATTAGCTGCTCTTATTTCTGCTATTCCTTCAGCAGTTATCGGTGGTGTATTCGTGATCGTTTGTGGCATTATTGCGATTAGTGGTTTACAAGTAATGAAAAATGAAAACATCGGTGAAAAGGAAATGTATGTAATCGCTGTACCAGTGATTTTAACATTAGCCCTTACATTACTCCCTAAAGATTTCTTATACTCATTACCAACAACCGTTCAATATTTATTCAGCTCTCCAATAGCAACAGCCGCTATAGTAGCCATATTGTTAAATAAAATATTACCAAGCACGAAATAGCTTTTAAAACGTTTATTCAAATGCACAACCTCCTAGTGAGATTGTGCATTTTCTTTTTTAAATTATTTTCTGAAATTTCTGTCCCGCTCCCTTTTATTTTGTTATACTCGAGCAAAAAGGTAGGGGATAACATGATATATGACGTAATTATTATTGGTGCAGGCTCGATGGGGATGGCTGCAGGCTACCATTTAGCGAAAGCAGGAAAAAATGTCTTGATGATTGATGCCTTTAATCCTCCTCACGAAGAAGGTAGTCATCATGGGGAAACGAGAATTATTCGCTTTGCGTATGGTGAAGGCGCTAGCTATGTCCCTTTTGTCAAAAGAGCAGGTGAATTATGGAAAGAGCTTGAAACGTTAACGGATGAAGCTTTATTTTTACAAACAGGTGTAATGAATGTCGGTGAAGAGACCCATCCTTTTATTCAAAATGTGAAAACAAGTGCTAGGCTCTATGATTTAGCATTAGAGCAGTATTCTGCGGCTGAAGCAATGATAAAATGGCCTGGATTATCCTTACCTGAAAACTTTGTTGCTTGCTTTGAGCCTACTGCCGGTGTCCTTCGTGTAGAAGCCTGCATTAGTGCTTATAAAAAATTAGCTATTGAGGCAGGAGCAACCTTACATACAAATGAAAAAGTGCAGAACATCAAAGCTGGTGAAATTGTCCGTGTCCAAACATTAAATAATATTTACGAAGCTAAACATTTAATTGTAACTGCTGGTGCTTGGGCAACTGAGTCACTACAAACAATGGACATCACCATCCCTGTAACACCGACGCGAAAAACATTTGCATGGTTTGAGGCTGATGAGCAGCTTTATCGTGAAGATATTTTCCCAGCCTATTGTTTTGAATTTACTGATTCCATGTACTATGGTTTTCCTAGTATCAATGGAGCAGGCCTAAAGCTTGGCAGACATGATGGCGGTGAGGCTGTCAATCCAAATGATCCGCTACGCCCATTCGACGAACAGGATGCAATAGATTTACAAAATTTTATCAATCGTTTTATGCCTCAGCACGGTGTGTTGAAATTCGGCAAAACATGTAAATATTCGTTGACACCAGATGAGAATTTCATTATTGATTTTTTACCTGAGTATCGAAATATTATCATTGCAGCGGGCTTCTCAGGACATGGTTTTAAATTCAGTAGTGCAGTGGGTGAGGTATTAGCTGATCTTACCCTACAAGGAAAGAGTAAACAGGACTTATCTCTATTTAAACTAAATCGTTTTACAAAATAAAAGATCCTCTAAAGGAATTTGTCTCCACTAGCTTTTGAGACAAATTCCTTTTTACGTGAAAACTAGATAAACAGAGCTATAAAAGCGATAAATCTGCAATTGTAAAATCTAAATTTCTTTCGCTCTCTTCATTACATAATACCCCTTTTATCCTCTATAACTTGTAAACTCTTCCTTCTGAATCACCATGAAATAATCTGTTTTCAGTTTGTAAAATACCTCCCCCTTAAAATCTATGTATGGTTGTATAGAAAATCAATATCCCCTTCGCAAGCAAGATTAGGTATAATGCATTATATAAGATATCTTAAAAATAATAGTTCATTTTATGCAAAGGAGATATAATATTGGTAAATATTTTAGTAGTAGATAATCACAAGGCTGTTGGGGAAGGTATAAAATTATTATTGGAGCAAGAAAGTGATTTCTATGTCACTGTTGTAAAAACTGATGAGGAAACTTTGGTTGCCCTCTCCCAACAAACATTTGATATTTTTTTATTTGATATAAACATGCCCTTTTTAAATGATCAAAGATTTGTAAAAAAAGTGGGACAATTAAATTCTGAAGCAATTAAAATTATCTACACAGGCTACAAAATTGAACCTTTTTTCAATATTTTAATAGAATCAGATGTTACTAGCTTTGTTTGCAAAACAGCCTCTAAGGAAAATCTTATTATGGCAATACGCTCCGCTCTAGATGGGAATGCCATGATGCCAGTGAAATTATTACGACAATTAAAACTAGCAGGTACCCAAAAGAACAAAATAGAAATAATGCATCAGTTAATTCAATATGACCTCAAAAAAGATGAACTAGCAGTGCTTAAATTAGTGGCTGCTGGAAAAACAAATAAAGAAATAGCAGAAAATTTATTTGTCAGCTTACGTACAGTTGAATATCGTTTAACAAAGATTTTCAAAAAACTACAAGTATATTCAAGAATAGAAGCTGTTGAAAAAATCAGAAAAATCGGCTTGCTATAAAAATTAATAATCGAATAGTCAAGTGACTTTTCTATTCATAAAACCGAAGAAAATACAGTGCTAACCGTTAACAATCTTGTGGTCATATTGCGGTTTATTTGTGGTCATTAAGTTACAATACCATGATAGAATGAAAATAAGTCATTGGTAAATATTTAAATTTAAGGTTTATATTACTTGAATTCACATTGACTATTTTAAAAAAAGGAGGTCATAAAATGATTCAATTTACGAAAAAAAATTCATTTAAAGCGTTTGTTGTATTGTTGTCACTTTGTTTATTTATTGGTGTTCTTCCATCTTTTGCTCACGCAGAAAATTCTTTTGCTGACGAAGATTATTATGAACAAGTAGCCTTAGCTATCTATGAATCTTCTACTTATAATAAAGATACGAAATCCTTTGATTTTGATGAAGATAAAGCTGTTTCTAGAGGTTTAGATAAAGAAACCTCTCATCAAGTAGCAGTATACTTAGAAAATTTATCTTCTGATGAGGCTGAGAACGTATATTATTCTCTAGAAGAAGATCCTTCAATTTCACCATTTGTACCACCACTACTGGTTTGGGCTGCCGGAGTATTAGCAGCTGCTGGCCTCACTTGGTTAGCTGATAAATTATTAGATTGGGGCGCACAAAAGTTTTGTAATAAGTATAGAAACAGTAACTCTATAACTAAAATGGTGTGTAATGTCATTGCTCCGTAACCTTTTAATGATTGGATTGGCTATGTTTCTTACATTGGTGATTCAAAAAATTCTAAGTAATATTGGCATATTAAACAATAACACTTTACCTTTAGATTTTTTAAGTTATGTAGTAATATTTTTCATTATATATGCATTACTCGACATTAAAAATTTGTATACCCTTATTTCGCAAAGAGAGTAGTGTGAACTACTCTCTTATTTATGATTAAAGTTAGTTGATACTTGACCCAATACGCTAGAACGTTATGTCTATTCCCAATACGCCAAAGAACGTTTTTTCATCACTTCTCGGTATTGCTCTGTTGAGATCGGCAATGCTTTATTTGTTTGGTAATCCATAATAACACCATATTTTCGAACAACATCCATTTGATTAATTTCACCTTTGTTATACATCTGCTCAACTTCAATTGGATCTGTTTCCAGCCATCGATGGCGGTTATTGCGGATATAATCGCGTTCTTTTACTGTTGCTACCAAATCAATTTCAAAGTCATCCATATCACGGTCAATTTCATGGATGACTACGCCATAATCAAGCTTTGCACGCTCAATCGAAACATATTCATCAATTACATCCTCTAAAACAGCGTTTACATCTCGTGCTAATGGGTCACCCAAACCACCACCTCCAGCTGATGGACGTGTAAAGGAATCTCCATTCTTCAACTCAACATTGGAGAAGATTGTGCCTAAAAATTTTTCTTCCTTTTTGCTTGGATTTAAAATAGCCCCTTGTGCAATAGAAGGTAATCCGCCCATAATGCCCCATGTAATGGAACGAGACCGATCACAGCAATAGGACATCACTGTTTGGTTTACATTCGTTAAAACGCCTCCCTTTTCTACACCACAGCCGCCACGGTATTTACCTGGACCAGCAGAATCTATAATGATTTCATGCTTCGTTGTAACAACTGGTGACAAACGTTCTTGCCCCTCGCATGGTTGAACACTTAAGCCTACACCGAACACTGGTGAGGTAGTATTCGCACCATCACGGTCAATACGTCCACCGTGGCCACCAGCCATCCAGTCATACCACATAAAGCATTCACTACCGTCTCTTCGTTGATCATACCCACCTACTAATAAATATTCTAAATTAAATGAACATGCGATAGCGCGTTCAGGCATAATATTTGACCATAATTCAAAGCAAGCATTCATAATTTTTTCAAACGCTCCTGAACAATAGCCAGAGACAGCTACTGGACTAGGTGCGTTGACGACAGAGTTTTCAGGGAGGAATATTTTCACAACACGATAAAATCCTGAGTTCAGCGGAATCTCTGGGAAAAATGTTTTGGTTCCTGCATAAGTACCAGAAAGCGCTGAGCCAAACCCTGCATTTAAAAAACAGCTAATATAAGGATGTGAATCACTTAAATCATAAGCTATTTCATCCTCCGTAATGGTCATTTTCACACGAATTGGGATGAGACCATCCCCTACTTGTGGGTCCATATCGATATAGTCCACCGTTTCCCACTGACCTTTTGGTAAAGCTTTAATCTTCGCTCTCATTAATCGTTCTACATAATTTTGAACTTCTTCAAAAGCTACTAGTACTGTCTGAATGCCGTACTTTTCAATCATTTCCTTGAGTTGTTTTTCCCCAACTTTCGCCGCTTCCACTTGAGACCGCAAATCTCCAATACGTTCTTCCGGAATACGCATATTCATAACAATAATCTTCACTACATCGGTTAAATATTGACCTTTACTATAAATGCGGACAGGGGGGATCCGTAGACCTTCCCCGTAATGTTCTTTAGCTGTAATATCAAAAGAACCTGGATTAGAACCGCCGACATCTGCCCAATGTCCATTTGTTTGCATGAGTGCAATTAGTTTATCATCATGGAACACTGGTAAAATCACACGTACATCACTGAAATGTGTTCCTCCACGATAAGGATCATTTACTAAAAATACATCACCTGGATGGATATCATCCGCGAAATCCTCTAAGACAGCTTTTGCCGTTAAATGTAATGTCCCTACGTGAACGGAAATATCTTGCGTTCCTTGCATAACGGTATTCCCCTGTGCATCGCATAATGCACAGCTAAAGTCTCGATTATAAATAACAAATGAGTAGCATGTACGCAGCATTTGTTCAGCCATTTGATCCACTAAATTGACAAAGCCGTTTTTTAACACTTCAAATGTTACTGGGTCTAGATTTTGGACCTTATGATTTGTCTCCAATTTTGTTGTACTCATCGCCCATTCCCCCTTATCACTATTAGTTCACTGTTATAATGATATTTTTATAGACATCTACTTCCGCAGTAAATCCTGGTGGAATAACGGTCGTCGTATCCAGCTGATTGATAATGGCTGGACCAGCAAACTGTGTGTTAACAGGTATTTTATCGCGGTTATAAACGTTTGTTTCTATATATTCTCCCTCAAAATAAACAGGCCGTGTTTCTTTAAAAGCATCCTCCAGTGAGCCTTCAGCAACATATTGTGGGAAATTAGGCTTTGGTACTGTTCCTATAGCCGTTACTCGTAGGCCAAATATTTCTACAGTTTGACCCTTATCAGAAAATGCAAATTCGCGTTCATGTTCTTTATGGAAAGCTTCTAAAATAGTATCTAAGGAAGTGATTTGATCGGATACAAGAACAGCTAGAGATCTCCATTGTCCCTTATAACGCAATTCTATATAATTCGTTAATGTTGATGTGTTTTCTGCTATTCCTTCCTCTTCTAATAAAGCTCTTGCCTCTTCTCGCAATTCATTAAATTGATTTGTAAGCTCCTCTTCACGTACTTCATCAAATTTTTTCACATACGTTTTAGAAATATCATGGCGTACATCTACTAGTAAACATCCCATTGCTGCAGCTACACCTGGATGCGTAGGAATAATGACTTTTGGGATGTTTAAATCTTTTGCCAAATAAGCACCGTGTAATGGGCCTGCACCACCAAAAGCTACAAGTGCAAAATCACGCGGATCATAGCCTATCCGTACTGAAATCAAGCGAACTGCATCACTCATATTGGCGTTTGCAACTTCTATAATGGCACTTGCCGCTTCTTCAACTGATTGATCGAATGCATTTGCGATTGTTGTCACAGCAGCTCTTGCCGCCTCTTTATTTAATTGCATCTTTCCATCTAACAAATCTACACCTAGGCGTCCTAACACTAAATTTGCATCTGAGTTTGTGGGCTCCGTGCCTCCTTGGCCATAGCAAGCTGGCCCTGGTACTGCCCCTGCACTTTGTGGTCCATTTCGTAAAGAACCGCCTTCATCTTGCCAAGCAAGGCTACCTCCACCGGCTCCTATTGTTAATATTTCAATGCTCGGGAAACCGATTGGATAGCCATATTCTATAGACCAATCCTTTGTGATTCGTATATCCCCCTTATACATCAGTGAAATATCAGTACTTGTACCACCCATATCTAAGCCAATGGCATTGTCAAATCCACACAGCTTTGCGATATGCTTACTTGCAATTGCGCCTGCAGCTATCCCAGAACTCGCCAATCGAGCAGCATAGCGAGGAACTGTACTTGAAGTCATGACACCGCCACCAGAGTGTAATACTAATATTTCATCGTCATAGCCCTTTTTATGCATTTCATTACTTAATTTACTAATGTAATTACTCATAATTGGCCCAAGAACGGCATTAATAATTGTTGTACTCATACGCTCATGCTCAAAAATTTCCGGAAGCACCTCACTTGAAATACAAACATAAATATCCGGTAATTCCTCTTTTAAAATCTCTTTTACTTTCGCCTCATTTTCCCCGTTCACATAGGCATTGATGAAACATACTGCAATGGATTCAGTTCCCCGACGTTTTAACTTTTTTGCTAATAAACGGATTTCCTCTTCATCAATAGTCTGAAGAATATTTCCTTCATAATCTATTCGTTCTGTCACTTCAAATCGATCCCGTCGTTGAATATAAGGCCTTGCAGTATCTTTGTATGTGTCCCAAATATCTTCTTTCGTTCCCCGGCGAATTTCGATGACATCTCTAAAGCCTTTCGTCGTAATAAGAGCTGTTTTTGGCAGTTTACGCTCAATTAACGCATTTGTTCCAACTGTTGTGCCGTGAGAAAAAATTTTAATATCTTTGCCATTTAGTTCTGCTTTTGCTACTCCATTTAAAATTCCTTGCTCCGGATTTGCAGGTGTCGACGACGTTTTTGTGACAAATACTTCTCCCGTCTCTTCATTAAAAACAAATACATCTGTAAACGTTCCACCGACATCAATTGCTAAACGACTATGTCTCATAGCTCTACCTTCTTTCGTTTATTTATCTTTTTGTAAAAAGCTAATGCCTCGAGCGATTGTCCCTGATTTTTTTAAAATTTCCGCGTACAATTTGAGAAAAATCTGGGCCATTACATCGAGGCATATGTGACATATATTATTTTGTTGTCTATTTTAAATTTCTTTCACGATAAACTTTTTACTCGCTTTTTGTGCCAATCGTAATTGTTTTAAACGTTGTAAAGAACTCTTTTGCCGCCTGCCCCTGCTCACGGGCACCAGTACTTGAGTTTTTCACCCCTCCAAATGGTGCTTGAGGCTCTGCTCCACCCGTTTCATCGTTAACCTGTACAAGTCCAACTTCACTACGATTAATAAAATCAAATGCTTTCGGAATGTTATTTGTATAAATAGAAGCACTCAATCCAAAATTAGTATCATTCGATAATCGAATCGCTTCTTCATAATCTTTTACTTTGATGACAGCTAAAACTGGTCCAAAAATCTCTTCATGAGCAATCGACATCTCGTGGGTTACATTCGTAAATATGGTTGGATCAATATAGTATCCTTCTGACATACCTTTTGTAGGACCTCCGCCAAATTCAAGCTCCGCACCCTCATCTTTTGCTTTTTCGATGGCGGATAAAATAGAATCATACTGCCCTTTGGATGACACAGGCCCCATCGTGACACCAACTTCAATTTTTTTAGCTTCTTCGATTAATTGCTCTAATACCTTGTCATAAACTGTTTCCTCGATATAAACTCGACTAGTTGCTGTACAACGCTGTCCCGTTTGCTTCATCGCACCTTCAATTGTTAATTTTGCAGCTTGATTTATATTAGCATCAGCTAAAATGATCGCTGCATTTTTGCCTCCAAGTTCGAGCTGAATTTTTTTATTCGTAGATCCAGCTGTATCTAAAATACTTTGACCCACACCATTCGAACCTGTAAATGTAATCGCCTTTACTTCAGGTGCCTCCAATAATACTTGCCCTACCTTTGAACCTCGGCCTTGTACGACATTTAATACGTTTTCTGGCAGGCCTGCTTGTTGGAATAACTCGCCTATTATTTTACCGGTTAAAGCGCTTTCAATTGATGGTTTCCAAACAACTGTATTGCCATATACTAATGCAGGTGCAATTTTCCATAGTGGAATAGCGACAGGGAAATTCCAAGGCGTTATGGCAGCAACGACACCAAGTGGTACTCGCATTGTATACAATAATTTTGCTTCATTGGCAGAAGGTAATACTTCTCCTTTTGCACGCATTCCTTCTTGTGCAAAATAACGTAAAATGGAAGCACCACGTTTCACTTCACCAAGCATTTCATTTTTCGTTTTACCCATTTCACTCGAAGCTACTTCAGCTACTTTATCAATATTTTTCTCAAGCAAGTCAGCTGTCACGCGTAAAATTTCTCCACGTGTAACCGAAGACGTATTTTTCCACCCTTCAAATGCTTCCTGAGCTGCAACGATAACTTCTTGCGTTTCATCTATTGTCAAAAGCTCAACTTGGCCAATACATTGGGATGGTTTCGCCGGGTTAAATTGCTCTCGTATTTCTCTAACGATCGTTGTCATGAAACTCCTCCTTCAAATAATAATCGTTTACACCTATATCAATTATGCCTAGGCATAATTGCATCCGGAATCGGCTTTGTGTTGCACAAAGCCGATTCCATGACATCCGCCGGAGGCTTTTAACTTCTTTCAGCGTTTATAGCTGAAGCTTTGCTTTACCAAAACACTTGTAGCTGACGCTTTGCTTTCGCTACCAAAACATTTGCTGAAAGAAGTTAAATCGCTTTTTCAACAATTGTTTTACGTATATGTTCAAATGTCTCGTCTAAAATACGTAACATTTCATCTAGCTCTACTTTTGATAGAATGAGAGGTGGAGAAAAAACAACTGTATCTTGATCGTACGTAACCGTTCGTAGAATCAATCCTCGTTTCATCGTTTCCTGAACAAAAATCGGACTAAGAGCAGTCTCAAACAATTCACACGTCTCACGGCACTTCACTAATTCAATGGCTCCAAGTAATCCTAGCGTACGCACACGACCGATAAAGCTATACTTTTCTTGCAATGCTCGGAATCCTTCTAACATGGTCTCCCCCATGTTTGCAGCATTTTCAACGAGATTTTCTTGCTCAAGAATTTCTATATTTTTCAATCCAACTTGACAAGCGAGTGCATGACCGCTGTAAGTATATCCGTGCATGAATGTCCCTTTAGAAAGCTCACATAAATCTTGATGAATTGTTTCGGATATCGCCACACCACCAAGTTGAACATAGCCACTTGATACTCCTTTAGCGAAAGACAACATATCAGGCACTACCCCGTAATGTTCCATACCGAAGAATTTTCCTGTACGACCAAACCCCGTAATAACTTCATCCGCAATGAATAAAATACCGTACTCATCACAAATTTTTCGCACTTCTTTAAAATAATCTTTTTGTGGAATATTAACTCCACCTGCTCCTTGTACGGGCTCAGAAATAAATGCAGCGACAGTCTCAGGGCCTAATGTTTCAATCGTTTCACGTAAATTACGTACAGATTCGCTGTATACATAGTGGAAATCAGGGGCGTGTGAATTGGTAAAGTCACGGAATGCTTGTAAGCCTGTCGCACTTGTAGCCCCCATAGCTACACCATGGTATGAATGTGTACGAGAAATAATTTTTTGACGCTCTGGCTGCCCTTTAAGTAACCAGTAATGACGTGCTAATTTAATCGCTGTATCGTTCGACTCTGAGCCACCTGAAGTGAAAAATACAGTATTTAAGTCTCCCGGAGTTAAAGATGCGATTTTCGTCGCTAAACGGATAGCTGGTTCATTGCTAAATGATGCGAAGCAGGAACTAAATGCTAATGTAGAGATTTGCTCTTTCGCTACTTCGGCAATTTCTTTACGGCCATGCCCGATATTTACATTCCATAAAGACGACATGCCATCAATGTATATATTTCCTTCTATATCTTTTAAATAAATGCCATTGCCCTCTGTAAAAATGGCAGCTGGACCTTGTGTTTGCTGTTGTTCGATCGACGTTGTCGGATGTAGAAAATGTTTTTGATCTAACGTTTTTAACTCTTCTTTTAGTTGAATTGTCATTAATGCCAACCTCTTTTCGTTTAAAATTTCATACACTTTTTTAATAGCAATTCTCATGCCAACTGATGAAAAAAATCTCTTTTAACGAAAAAATATTGCACATTTTCATAGCGTGTGGTTGATTTCCGTTCCGGCTGGGCGCTTTCCTGGGGGCGTCCGATGAGCCGCTTCACAATAACTGTAACAGAATGAAAAAGGAACGCTTTCATTTTTGAAAATGTCCCTTTTCTTCTAAATCTATTAACATGTTTATGATGTATTTCATCATTTTTCTTGTATTAATTAGTGAGTATTGCAATATTGCTAGTTATTGTGCACGGATGAAGTTATGATGCGAAAATACATCACTAGTCCTTATATGAAATTTGTTTTGTTAATTGCAACTTTTGTATTTTACGTACTAATGTTGATTGATCACAGCCAAGTGATTTAGCAGCCTGCCGGATACTCGGAAATTTAGATAGAGCTTCTTTTATAATCTGTTTTTCAAACGCGACTACTTGCTCCTTTAAAGTACCACTAAACTTCTGGGTTACAACTTGTTCCTGGATGTTTTGTATTTCTACAGGATTTTCTATATCACGTATAATTGGGTTACTATCTAACTCTTGTTGCACAATATATGCTGTTATTTCTGGTTGAGTTGCTAGCAAGCAAATACGCTCCACCATATTTTTAAGTTGACGTACATTTCCTGGCCAATCATAACACTCTAATATTTTCATTGCAGATGACTCAATTGTTCGATGGATCCCATATTTTTCTTCAACAACAGCTAAAAAATGGTAGACTAGCGGGATGATATCTTGACGACGATATCTTAGAGGGGGAATTTCAATCGGGATAATATTTAAACGATAATATAAGTCCTCACGAAAATGACCTTGCCTCACCATTTCAGCTAAATTTCGATTTGTCGCAGCGATTATGCGTACATCAATTGGAATAGGCTTTCCACTACCTAAACGCTGAACCTCAGATTCTTGGAGGACACGTAATAATTTCGCCTGTAGTAGTAATGGCATCTCACCAATTTCATCTAAAAACACTGTACCTCCTGACGCAATTTCAAATAACCCAGCCTTACCACCTCTTGACGCTCCAGTAAATGCTCCTGCCTCATAGCCGAAAAGTTCAGATTCCAATAAATTCTCAGGGATTGCACTACAGTTAATCGTTAAAATTTGCTTATTGTGACGTCGGCTATTTGCATGAATAAGCTTCGTAATTTCCTCTTTACCTACGCCCGATTCACCACCGATTAATACAGTTGAATCTACCACTGCAACTCTCATAACACGCTCTACAACCTGCATCATTTCTGAAGACACAGCTATTAAACTACTTTTTGTGTTTTCTTTATTATGTAAGGCATGTAGCTTATTTTTAATATTCTCATTTTGGACTTCTAATTTTTTTACTTCTTTCTCTAACAGTTTTAATTGTGTCATATCACGAGTAATAGCAACTACATATTGTAATTCTCCGTATTCATCAAATATTGGCTTACCTGAAACTAAAAAACATTTGCCATTTATGAACGTCTGCAAAATAGTTACTTTTTCTTTTGACTCAATTACTTTCATCGAAATAGAATCACTCATTATTCCTTCAGCGATTGCGTCTTTTGCATATTTCCCCATTAAATCAATGCCAACAATTTCAATATCAATATCATTTTGAAATAAAATTTTGCCATCGCAATCACATACTGTAACACCGTCGGATATGGAGTTTAACACTTTAATTGATAAAGGGTTCATCAAGTCTATATAGTTATATTGCATAATTGGTTTGACATAAAATAAGTTACCCTGCGAAGTATCTAATACATGAATAAAATAGCCTTCTACCTCAAAGGTTTCTATTCCTTTACAATAATTTTTAATTATTTTTTCAAGAAGCTCTATTTGGATATCACTTCTAATCATTACCTCATCATTTTTTACAATAAAAAAGTGCTCATCTTTATGTAGTTGAGTTATCGACATCTAGATCACTCCCTCTTGAACTTTAAAGAACTTTTTCATACAAAAAAATCCGCTCTTTCTACGGGGCATCTGGAAGCCTAAAAGGTTTAAAGTATCCTTTAAGTTCTTTCATGGCTTGATATCTCGCAGAAATATTGCGAATTTTTTTGTATTCAGTAATATTCTATTCTGACGCTAGCTTTTCCTCTATTTGCTCCGCTGGTCTTGTCGATAGCTTTCGCATAATCATGAACAATACAACTGAGCCAATTAATACAAATGTACTTAAATAGAATTGTGAACGTAAAGATTCGATGAGGGCTTGGCATAAATAAACGACTGTTAAAATACCAATTGTGACATACGACAAATATGGAAATAACCACATTCTAATCGATAATGGCTCATCTGAAACTTTGTCATAATAACGCCGGAAACGAATTTGTGAAATAGCAATGAAAATATAAACTGCAATCATTAATCCTCCAACGCAATTACCTAAAAAGTAGAATATGACTTCAGGTGAAATGAAGTATAACATCGCACAAATATACGCTACTACCGTACTACCAATTACTGCTGGTACGGGTACACCTCGGCGATTTTTAATCTGTGAGAATATTTTTGGTGCATCTCCTTGTCGGGACATTTCAAGTAACATACGTGAACTTGTATAAAGAGCAGAATTTAACACAGAGATTAGTGAAATAAAAATGACTATTTGAATAAGTTGAGCAGCAATCGGAAGCCCTGCCATCGTTAAAATATTTGCATAAGGTGCTGCCAAAATTTTCGAATCATTCCAAGGGATAATTAAAACCATAATAGCTACTGAACCTACAAAAAATAACCCTAATCGAAAAACAACGTTGCGAATGGCGCGGACAATATTTTTAGCTGGATTTTCAGACTCTGCTGCCGCGATGGCTGCAACCTCAGCACCACAAATGGAGAATATAACAAAGACAATTGCCGTTAAAATTGGTACAATGCCATTTGGTGCAAATCCACCGAATTCCGTTAAAATCCCTAATCCCTTTGGTTCATAATTTGGCCAAATTCCTAAAATCATAGCTATACCAACAACTAAAAATACAATAATTGCCGTAACTTTAACGAAGGACAGCCAATATTCGAATTCACCAAATGATTTTACTGAATAAATATTAACAATTGTCATCAATAATGTTATGCCTACGCTTCCGAGCCATGTTGGGATCATCGGGAACCAATTATGCAGCATTCCCCCTATGAGCGCTGCTTCTAATCCTACAATAAATACCCAGCTTGCCCAATAAAGCCAGCCAACTGTAAAACCTGCCCATGGACCGATATACTTCCCTGCATAAGAAGCAAATGAACCTAGTTCTGCTGAACCCCCAGATTTCTTTCCTAATACTATTTCTCCAGATGCCATTTCCCCAACCATTTGCATGATCAGAACTATGAGTAAGCATGCAAT
This sequence comes from Lysinibacillus sp. NPDC056959, assembly GCF_042674095.1. Classification (NCBI taxonomy): domain Bacteria; kingdom Bacillati; phylum Bacillota; class Bacilli; order Caryophanales; family Bacillaceae; genus Lysinibacillus; species Lysinibacillus sp. NPDC056959. The sequence goes on from NZ_JBHURE010000010.1 coordinate 17,806, forward strand.
CGCATATGAAATCACCGCTGCCGGACCGGTACTTAAAATATTTTTTCCTGTCCCGACGAAGAGTCCTGTTCCAATAACCCCTCCAATGGAAATCATTGTAATATGCCGTGTTTTCAGTGATTTTTGCAAAGCCCCCATTAAACCACCCCTTTTGTGTTTTATGTAGACATTCACTAACCCCTTTCCTCTGCATCAATGTCTACCGTTTAATGAGCAATTCTGATGCCAAATCTATCTAATTATCAAAAACTTCAAAATATTTTTATTTACATCGATTATTGTTGCCGAAAATTGTCTTATCACAAAAATTCAGGGATAAGGATGTTTGGACACCCACTAGAATGAAGTTAAAACATATGCCATGTATATGTTGATTGGAGTGGAGGCTGGGCGACTCCTCGGGGATCAGCGTCACAGATGAGACCCTGCAGCGCAGCGAAGCGGCTCATCGGACGCCCCCAGGAAGCTCTGCTCTGTGCGAAAGCGTAGTGCTAACATAGCGACAGCAACAAAGCGCCCAGCCGGAACGGAAATCAACCTCACGCTATGCTGATGAGCTTTAAATTTACTTAGTTAGGAAAATCTACAAATCTTTTAATATGCGATTTTCAAGTTTTGATGCAAAAATACATCAATGACTATTCTTTTACATCATCTATCCTATCCATACATTCGATTAAAGGAACTCATAATATTCATCTCTTCCCTGTACTTCGCCACTGTTCGTCTGGATATTTGGATACCTTCAGCACTCAAAGTATTTGTAAGCTGTTGATCAGTTAACGGCTTTTGTTTATCCTCTGTCTCAATCAACTGTTTGAGCCGTTTTTTAATATACATAATAGAATCCATTTTTCCAGAAATATTCATTACTCCTTTTGTAAATAACGATTGTAAAGCATATACACCATGGGCGGTTTTAATATATTTTCCACGAACAGCTCGACTAATCGTTGAAACATGTAGACTTAAAATATCTGCAATATCTTTTAACCGCATAGGCTTTAATGCTTCAATGCCATTATGGAAAAAATCTTCTTGCAATTCCACTAGCAATCTAGCTAATTCGTACAATGTTTTATCACGCTGTTCGATTCCTTGTAATAATAAAAGAGCATCTTTCATTGTGTCGTTAAAATATGTTTTACAGTTCGGATCATTCTTTAGCATTTCAACATATTGTTTATCGATAGTGACGTTTGGTAAATATCCACGATTTAATTTAATCAGCCATTCCTCTCCTAATCTTTCTACTTCGACTTCTGGAATGACAAATGGGATCGCTTCGAATTTATCTCCTGTCGTCACTGGTTTTAAACTTTTTATATAGTCGACAGTTTTCTTCACGTTATTTAGAGACGTCTTATACTTTTTACTTAATTGTTTAATAGCCTGCGCTGCTACTAGCTCTAAATCCGCTTCGATAAATCGAGAGGCTAATTTCGGTGCAAGCGCATCACTGTCTACCTGAATAAGTAAATACTCCTTATAATTACGTGCCCCTACTCCTACAGGCTCGAAAGTTTGAAGTAAGTCCAATAGTGCCTCCACATGCAAAACATTTGTATTACATTTATTTGCGACAATTTCTACATCAACATCTAAAAATAGGCGTTCATCTAACGATTGAATTAAAAACGTTAAGATTTTTAAATCTACAGAAGATAGATTTTTATGCATAGGTACTTGTTCCAATAAATACTGCTCATAGCTTTCTTTTACAGCAAACTTCATCTCAATGGGGTTAAATGAGTGATATTGCGGTGCTTGCACAGAATAACTCTTATCGGAATAGCTTGCTAATTGCATAATTTCCTCATATTGCATTTTTACCGTCGCATCCGTGACAACTAACAATGGATTTTCAGTAGCCTTATCATAAATATACTGTTCTAACTCATTTGTTGAATATTGCAGTATTTCTAAATGCTGTACTAATTGCGGTGATAAAACTTGCATTATTTTTTGGGAAGTTTTGATAGCTAATTGCATGCCCACACCTCCATTACGGAATTTTCTACATAGTAACATGTTTATTCTGTATCTTTCCATTTTTCACTGATTTTTTATTTTCGATACTTAGTTCATCACTCCACTAACAAAAATTTTCTAATAATTCCAAAAAGTAATTGACTACAGTTATTACCAATAATAAAATACACATATACAATAAGAGTTACCACATTACGGTAAAATATAAGGAGTGATCAAATGTTTCAATTACCAACTGTGCAATTTACACAAGAGCAGGAGCAATTTCGCTTAGATGTTCGAACGTTTCTAAAGGATGAATTAGCAAAAGGAACTTTCACGCCTAAATGTGACTCTTGGCTAAGTGGAGATGACCCTGAATTCTCTAAATTAATTGGTCAAAAAGGTTGGATTGGCTTAACTTGGCCTAAAAAATATGGCGGTCAAGAGAGGAGTACCATTGATCGATACATTTTAACGGAGGAATTTTTAGCCGTTGGAGCTCCAGTTGCAGCACATTGGTTTGCTGATCGCCAAACAGGACCACTTCTTTTACGGTATGGAACGGAAGAACAGCGTGAATATTTCTTACCGAAAATTGTGAAAGGTGAATGCTATTTCGGCATAGGTTTAAGTGAACCAAATAGTGGCTCTGACTTAGCTTCGGTTAGCACACGCGCTGAAAAAGTAGAGGGAGGATGGATTGTCAACGGACAAAAAATATGGACGAGTAACGCACATCTTTGCCACTATATGGTGACTTTAGTACGTACAAGTCCTTTTGATGGGAAAAGTAAACATGCAGGGCTCAGTCAGTTGATTGTCGATTTACATGCAAAAGGTATAACTGTTGTTCCGATCAAATTTTTAACTGGTGAGCATCATTACAACGAAGTGTTCTTTGATAATGTTTTTGTACCTGACAATATGGTTGTTGGAGAAATCGGTAATGGTTGGGCTCAAGGATTAGCAGAGCTTGCCTTTGAGCGTAGTGGTCCAGAGCGAATAATGAGTACATTCCCATTAATCGATGAGCTTATTCAAGAGTTAAAGCGCCAAAACAATTTAGAAGGGTTACAGCAAGCGTCAAAAATAGTAGCTCGTCTTTGGGGTCTACGTAATTTGTCAATTGGAGTAGCTCAGCTTTTAGAATCTGGTAATGGTGAAGACGTATCTATTCCTGCAGCACTTGTGAAGGCACTCGGTACGAAATTTGAGCAAAGTATTCCTGAAATCACACGCTTAATCGTACAGACTTATCCAACACTTGATGCGCATCGTAAAATCGATCGCTTTATGGCTGAATCCATTTTGCATGCACCGGGTTTCACTATTCGAGGAGGTACTTCAGAAGTACTGTATGGCGTTGTAGCGAAAGGGGTTGTAGCTCAATGAGTGAAATGAAAGATATGATCGTTGATGTTGTAGAGCGCATGTTAAAAGAAAAAGTCGATAAAGAGTTAGTCGATACAGTGGAACAAGGTCATTGGGCACCAGAACTATGGGATCTGTTTAAAGAAAGCGGTATGACAGCTGTAGCCATTTCAGAAGAAAATGGCGGTGCAGGTGGCGACATAGAGGATTTATTGAATATTGTTCGTTTAACTGGAAAATACGCTGCACCGATTCCATTTGCAGAAACAACATTTGCAAATTATTTATTAGAGTTTACTAGTTTACAAATAATTGAGGATTTGGCGACGTATATGCTCTGCCCTAACCAAGCCTTTGCGTTAGAGAATGGCAAATTAACTGGAGAAGCGATTCAAATTCCTTGGGCACGTCATACAAAACACCTAGTGACACTTGCCTATAGCACGGAGGGTACTCATCTTGTAGAAATAGATTTAAGCCACGCTGAAATGAAGCTAGGTACTAATTTAGCAGGCGAGCCACGTGATACCGTTATATTCCATGATGCTACAGTTTCACAAGTATCTGCTACCTTATCTCTAGACGATATACATGCTTTAACAACACTCAATTCTGCCTTTCAATTAGCACTGATGACTGGTGCCGTCGATAAAATAAATGATTTAACTATTCAATATACGAAAGAACGTGAGCAATTCGGGCGACCGATTCATCGCTTCCAGCTCGTCCAGCAGCATATTGTACATTTAGCAGGTGAAACAGCCGTCGCTCTTGCAGCATTTAATAATGTATCCGAAGCCCTTCAGATGAACAATCAAAATAGTGAAGTTGCATATGCCTGCATTCGCTTCGAGGAAATTATTCAAGCAGTGACAACAATTGCGCATCAAGTGCACGCTGCAATTGGTACAACACACGAGCATAGTTTGCATCAATTTACCCGTAGACTTTGGTCGTGGCGCGATGAAGGTGCCAGCACCTCTTATTGGACTAATTTGGTCGCAACTCAACTATTAGAAAATAGCGGAGATAGTCTATGGGAATATTTAACTTCATCTAACTTCTTTCAGCAAATCACTTTTGTACCGAAAGTGTAGCGGCAGGTACAGAAGTCCCCCACCTCTATAGATGATGAGATGAATGAGGGTTTAAGTTACTTTTCAGCGGGTGTCCAAACACCTGCTGAAATAGAGGAACTCAGTCTAAGAACGCCACGTCCTGTGGCAACGACTGAGTGACCAACATCGTGTTGGCCTAATGCCTCCGGCGGATGTCACGGAATCGGAAAGGAGTCCTTTGTGCAAGCACAAAGCCGATTCCGGACGCAATTATGCCGAGGCATAATTGATCAGAAGCTTGCCACTTCTCAAAGTGGAAGAATAATTAATTAATTTGTGACAAACCACTAATGAAATGATAAGGAGTGTTATCAATGACTGATTTACTTTTTGAAGTGCAAGACCATGTTGCCACAATTACATTAAATAGACCTAAAGCGTACAATGCTTTTAGTGAAGAGATGATCGCTAAATGGATTGAAGCCCTTGAAACTGTTCGTGATTCAGAGGATATTCGTGTTGTCATCGTAAAAGGTAATGGTAAATCATTTTGCGCTGGCGGGGATATTAAGGCGATGCAAGCTGGTGAAGGATTTTTCCAAAGCGAGGACGATATCTCTTCTACAGGTTTAGCACGAAAAAATTCTCTTTGGAAAAAGATTCAGCGTATTCCCCTTCTCCTTGAAGAAATTGATAAGCCCGTTATTGCACAGGTGCATGGGTTTGCAATGGGCGCAGGACTTGATATGGCCTTAATGTGCGATATACGGATTGCTGCAAAATCTACGAAGATTTCAGAAAGCTATATTAATGTTGCGATCGTGCCGGGCGACGGTGGCGCTTATTATTTACCAAAATTAATCGGTATCGATCAAGCATTGGACATGTTCTGGACAGCTCGTGTATTAACTGCTGATGAAGCAAAAGACAAAGGTGTTGTGACATTTGTTGTAGAAGACCATGAGCTTGAAGAATACACATTGAATTATGCAAAGGAATTAGCAAGTCGTCCGACTACGACATTGCAATTCATAAAGCGTGCTGTTTATCAAAGTCAACGAATGGATTTACGTACTGCCCTTGATTATATTTCGTCACAAATGGCTATTGTAACAGAGCTAGATGATTTTAAAGAGGGTGTAAACGCAGTAGTTGAAAAACGAAAACCTGTTTATAAATGACATGTTTAGGAGGACGAACAATGCAACCTCTTGAAAATATTCGAGTATTAGATTTATCTCGCGTTTATGCTGCTCCTGCTGGCTCCATGATGTTAGCCGATTTAGGAGCAGAAGTAATTCGCATAGAACATCCAGATGGGTCTGATAGTATGCGTGATTGGGGGCCATTTGTGAATGGTCAAAGTACGTATTATTTATGTGCCAATCGCAATAAAAAATCGATCACATTAGATTTAAAGACAATAGATGGCAGAGAAAAATTGAAAGAACTTGTCCAAGATGCTGATGTTGTCCTCGAAAATTTTAAAACGGGAGACATGGAGCGTACGGGGCTCAGCTATGAGGAATTAAGTAAAGTGAATCCTAGAATCATATATTGTGCAGTTACAGGATTCGGTCAAACTGGTCCTCTTGCGCACGAACCAGGATTCGATCCAGTTATTCAAGCCATGAGTGGTTTAATGCATGTCACTGGCTCAACTGAAGGAGAAGCGACAAAAGTTGGTGTCCCTATTGCAGATATTTTAACCTCAAATTATGTCGTCATTAGTATTTTAGCCGCTTTGCGAATGCGCGACCAAACAAATACAGGGCAATTTATTGACTTAGCTTTATTAGACGTTCAGATGAGTAGCTTAGCAAATATAGCAAGTGCTTATTTAAATACAGGCTTTATCTCAGAACGTCTAGGTAATCGTCATAATAATGTTGCGCCATATCAAGTATTTAACTGTGAGGATGGCCCCTTAATGATTTGTGTTGGTACAGATGGACAATTTAAAAAGTTTTGCACGATGTTGAAACGTGAGGAATGGGCCAATGATCCTCGCTTTATAACAAATACGATGCGCAAGCAACATGAAGCGGAGCTAGTTCGGATGATTACTGACATTACAATGACAAAAACACGGGATGAATGGATTACCTTATTGCAACAATACAAAATTCCAGGTGGACGTGTGAACACGATTGCTGAAGCGCTAGAACAACCACAATTTATGGCTCGCGACATGATTGGTGAGATAGAACATGAACAATATGGTACAGTCAGATTCATCAAAAGCCCGTTAAAGTTCTCTGATTTAGATATTCAATATAAATTAGCACCGCCGATACTTGGAGAACATACAAATGAATTCCAAAAGTCCTCTCTACCAAAATAAAATTACGCTATAATAGAGGTAAAATTATTTAAGAAGATAAATCCTCCGGCAGATGTCGAAAAAAATTTTATTACGTAGGTGACGGGATGAATCAGGAGATATTCGAAAAAAACTATACAATGTCATCGCTGCACAAAGCTATTAAAGTGTTAAAAGCTTTCTCAAAAGATGAACCTAGCCTTTCCCTAACTGAGTTAAGTAAAAAAACAGGGATTAGCATATCCAGTTTACAGCGCTTCGTTTCTACCTTTGTGTACGAAGGATTTCTACACAAAGATGAACGTACTAAACGCTATCAACTAGGTCATTCACTGCTGTATCTAGGCAATTTAGTAAAAGAAGAATCAAGTCTTATTATTGTCGCAGAGCCTATTTTAAAAAGGTTAAACGAAGAAATCGGCGAAAGTGTTTCCATGAATATTATTGATGGATTGGAGAGACGATGTATTTTAAACTACGATTCAACATATCCACTTTCAACGAAAATGTTTGTAGGTGACACCTCTCCCCTTTATGCAGGTGCATCATCTAAAATATTGCTCGCATTTATGCCAAATGTTGAAGAATATGTAGAGAATATAAGTCTTGAACGTATCACTGATAAGACAATACTTTCAAAAGAACAGCTGTTAACGGAATTAAAGGATATCCAAATTCAACGGTTCGCGAAAAGTAATAGCGAACGTGTGCGTGGTGCATGTTCTGTATCTGCACCGATTTTAAATGCATCTCAACAAATCATCGCTTCAGTGACGCTGGTTATACCAGAAGTACGCTACAGTGACTACGATGAAAGTTTATTAATTAAATCCATTCAAAAAATCGCAGTAGATATTGAAAGGCAACTACATTAAACCTAAATGATTCTAGTAAATCTAGTCTGTAGTGTAGCTTGATGTACATCGCTTCATGGAACTGTATGCCTAATTCTATGATTTTGGGAGAAAGTAAGTAAGATTTATTCCTTTTAACTAGTGAAAAAACAACCAAGAGAATTGTAAATTCTCTTGGTTGTTTTCGTGTTAAAAGAAAGTAAAGTAACTTCTCTACTTCTACAAAACCTACATATGACACCGAAAATCAGAACTTGAGTACATATTAAGCATATTTATGTGCTACTCGAGCGTCAAGCCGCTCCGTTAACACTCCGCTTTCGTACAGATGACACTCGTTCCGTGCAGGGTCTCGCATGTCTCGCTTTTCCCACGGAAAACTTTGCTCTGCGACGAAAACGAAGCGATAAGCGCACTCGAGTTACCCTACGTTACAATCAGTTAAAAAGGCCATAAATTAGTACAAAAAAATTCTTGTATCAATCAATATTAAACATATATTTTCCTTATCAACACACCTGAAGTTTACTGTAGAAAAAATAAGGGTAATACAACAAAAAACTGTGGCAATAACGTAAAAATTCATGGTCATATTGTAGTTTATCTGTGGTCTGTTTGTAGTTTATCTGTGGTCGATAGAACTTATTTTTATGATAATCTATAGATAAGCCTTCTGCAGAGGTATCCACAAAAGGAGGGAAAAATAATGCTCAAGATTTTTTCGAAAGTAATTATAGCTTTTGCCGTTTTGGTAACAATATTACTAGCATCACTTGATACTCCTTATGCAAGGGAGACCACTTCTGATGAGCAAATACCAGAAGAGCAGCTTCCGAAAGTAGATTATTATAATGATATTAATGACTATGATGAATTTATTTTTGAATCAAAAACTAAAGGTACTGAAGTCCCGTTTAGAAAATGGGATTGGGATAATGGTTCCTACCCAGTAAATGGTTCTTCAAATAGCGGAGCTACATTATATACAAACTTTTATTTTATAGATGTTGTTGGTAAAACATTCGATTTTACAGCCGGTTCTTCCAATAAAATTACTGTAGACTTGGTTCATAAAGGTTTTATTACACAGACTGTTGTACAATCTTGGACAATTACTGCTAAAGCTACTAAATCTGTGACAATTAAAAAAAGTGACCTAGGAGATAAATCCTTTAATGGTAACTATTACTTCAGATTCAACTCTAGTCCTGCTGGAAAATCATATTCAGTAAGTGGAACATTTGAATAAAACTAAAGCTAAAGTTTGTTTTTTCTTCGCGGTCATAACATAAGTTTAAAATGGCTATTGCAATATACGCAATAGCCATTTATTGTACTTATTAATGATTGGAGGTTATTAAATGATTCTAAGAAACATTTTTAACGATGGTATCAATAGCTTTCAACTAAAATGTGTCGGATTATTATTTATGACATTAGATCATTTTGCACAATATATTATCAAGAACACTATAGGCGGGGATGATCTGCTTAGTGCATTAGGACGATTTGTAGCTCCTTTATTTATGTTCATATTGACAATTAGTTTACAGCATACACGAAAAAAACTGACATTTGCATTTCGGCTATATATCGCTCATATTATTACTTGCTTTTTAACATTGTTCTTATCTGAATATGGAAAAGAATTGTTTGGCATGCATGATCAGTTTAGTATTTTTTCAACATTTTTTTATACCGTATGGTTTATTTATATTAGTGAAAATACTATACAATTTTTAAGGTCAAAAGAAAATAAGAAAGTATTTTTACAAGTAGCTTTAGGAACAGCAACTATTTTCATTCCTATTATTTTACAACTCTTCCCTTGGTTTAATGAAGAGGTATTGAATATTATTATTCCAAATATATTAACGGTTCCTTACTCTCCATTTTTTGTAATGATGGGCGTTAGTTGGTATTATGCAAAAAGCAATTTATTAAAAGCAATGATACTAGTGTTATTCTCCTGCATTTCTTTTATTGGTAAAATAATAATCAGCGGAGCTAATGTTTGGGTATTTTTCGACTTTTTTAGCCCATCACAATTTTGGATGGTTCTTTTTTTACCATTTATATTTTTGTATAATGGGGAACGAGGAAGGCCTTTAAAATACTTCTTTTACATCTATTATCCGTTACATATCTTTATACTGATGTTTATAGGTCAACAATTAATGTGATTTTCAAAATTATTCACACGAAAAAAAGGATTGGTACAACGAGAATTACGTTGTACCAATCCTTTGCTATTGTTCTCGTACCAGGCATCCAAAATCTTCCCAATGATTTAAGCGTGGCAGTTCAACATGTTGATTATAGGATTGATTTTTTAAAATTACTTTCGTCTTCACATCTTGCAGTGTTTCTAATACAGCTGGTTTATCATCCACATAAACATCTAAAGCTAGCTCTTTGATGATCGCCACTTTTTCTGTATCCTGCATTCCGCAGAAAAAATGACCTTCTGTGATTGGAAAACCTTGCGCTTCCATCCAAGCTCTTGTTTGCTCACAATACTGTTTTGGACGTGAAGTAATATAATAAATGTCATGTCCTTGCTGTGCCAAAGCTTGAAGCGTCTCGAGTGCTCCCCCAAAAGAAGGACAATCCGTAAAATAAATTTCCTCTAATGAATTATTCCACATTGCCGATCCTTCAGCATCTGTTAATCCAAAAGGTTCGTGAATTTCAACTCTTTTCAAAGCTTGAAATGTTTCTAGTGCAACATTTTTACTAAGTTTTTTATTATAGAGCCTAAAGGCATGTGCTCGTAAATCGATGAGTGTGTCATCTATATCAAAGCCAAATTTCATCTTGTTTTTCTTCCCTTCACGAAGCCTTGTTAATGAAGTTAGTCGCAAATGTTTGCTCTTTTTCAATTTGCGTCGCTAATACTTCCTCAATAGCTTGCTCGCGCATTTGTTGAAACTCTTGTACGTTAAAATGAACAAGCGTATCTTTATTTAATAGTGATGCAAGACAATCTGCATCCTTGAGTGCACTATTGAGACCAAATGCCCCAGTTGGTGTCATCGTGTGAACAGCATCCCCTAATAGCACAAGCCCTTTTGTCCCCCAGCAGTTACAATGACTACTGAATACGTCAAGCAATACAAAATCTTGCCAAGATCGAATATGTTCGTTAACAGTATCGGATAGTTCCGGAAATTGCTCTGAAAGCTGTTGGATAAATGGTGTAAATGCATTTTTTCTAAGCTGCGGAAAACTTCCTTGTTCAATATTCCAGCCGATTTGAATAAACCCACCTACCTGCGTAAACAATGATAGCTGTTTATCACCGATTAAAGCCATTTTTATCGACGGCTCCCATCCGTGAGGTGCAGGAATTTTTGCCCATAATAAATCAAAACCATGCTTATGCTTTTGACTTTCAATGTGCGCTTGCTTACGAATTGTAGAGTAACGACCGTCAGCACCGATAATTAACTGACTATTTATTTCTATTGTTTCCCCATTTTTTGTTGCAATGACACCTATATATCTGCCAAAAGAATCAACTATGAGCTGCGTCACCTTCGTATCTAGGAAACATGAAAAGTGCGGAAAATGCTGTGTTTCTTGTAAAATTCCCTTTAATAAATTTGCTTGCGGCACATGAATTCCTAAATGTCCTACAGCTTCATCAGGAAAAATAGTTTTAAATGCTCTACCTTCTGTGTAATATTCAAGCTTTCTCATACGTAATAAACCGAGTGCCTCGACCGCTTCAAAAAGTTGATGACTTTTTAAAACTGCCTCACCCTCTTCATTTAAATGCTCACCGCGAAATGCCTGCCCCAGTGCTGCGTTTTTTTCCAGTAGGATTACAGAAAGACCTTTTTTCGCTAGTAAGTGCGAAAGAAGTACTCCGCCTGGCCCAGCCCCTACAATACAAACATCTGCTTGATAATTCACTTTTCCTCACCTATCTTTGGATAAGCAATGATACGTAAATCTTGCCCAACCTGCTCAAACGAAGCAAATTCTACATCCCACGCTTCATCCATAGAAGTTGGATTGTGACCAGCAATCGGTGTTAAAGATAAACGACCACCGAGAACCTTTGGCGCTATGTAAATTACATATTTGTTAATAGCACCTTGCTGTAAAAATGAAGCGTTTATCGTACTTCCACCCTCTACTAAAATATCCGTAATGCCATATTGATATAGTTTTTCAAGCATATCATCAACAACAAGCCCCTCAGATTCATGGCGAACTGGCAATACAGTCACGCCTTTTTCCTCAAATGCTGTTATTTTTTCTGGATTAACATTTTCACTACATACAATAATTGTTTTCGCTTCTTCTACATTTAGGACATTGGCATGGGCCGGTGTACGAAGTGAGCTATCCATAATAATACGTACTGGATTTTTTCCGTAATCTTCTTTTAATCTTGTCGTTAAGGATGGATTGTCAGCTAAAACAGTTCCAACCCCAACTAAAATGCCATCCACTTCATGACGAATACGATGAACATCCTCACGCGCCGCCTCACCAGTTACCCACTTGGAATGTCCTGTATGAGCTGCTATTTTCCCGTCTAAAGTCATCGCATATTTCGAAATAATAAATGGTCGTTTTGTTAGCATATTATGAATAAAACGTTCATTTATACAGCGAGCTTGTGCTTCTAAAACACCGACCTCTACCTCAATGCCCGCATCTCGTAACAGTTGAATACCACGTCCAGCAACAGCCGGATTTGGATCTTGCATCGCTACAACAACACGACTAACTGCAGATTCCTTCACTAAATTTGCACAAGGAGGTGTTTTTCCATAATGCGAACATGGCTCAAGAGTTACATAAAGTGTAGCACCTTTAGCATGTTCTCCAGCCATACGGAATGCATGCACCTCTGCATGTGGTTCACCTGCTTTTCTGTGTAAACCTGTTCCAACAATTACACCATCCTTGACGATTACAGCGCCTACTAATGGATTGGGATTCGTATTTCCTTTTGCACTAGCAGCTAAATCAAGTGCTAGCTGCATATATTTTTCATCTGTTGTCATCGTCATTCCTCCATTCACTTCTTTTCGCGCAAATGTCCAGATTTCTCTACTTTCGTGTCTAAATAAAAACGATTTGTTTCCGTTAATCCTCCCCATAATGGGACATGTCCTTCTGCTGCTAAACCATGCGCCTGTAACGCGGCAAGCTTCTTCGGATTATTGGTAATCAGTGTAACTGGCTTTGAGCGGAGTGCAGCTAACACAGTAATGGCTTCTTCATAAGAACGAGTATCGTCCGGGAAGCCAAGAGCATGGTTTGCTTCAACCGTATCTAACCCCTCTTCTTGTAATAAATAAGCAAGCGATTTCGAGAATAGCCCGATACCACGACCTTCATGATCTGCTAAATAGAAAATAGCACCGCAGCCATGTTCCACGATCATTTTCATCGATTCGTGTAATTGATAGCCACAATCACAGCGCTGGCTTCCAAAAATATCACCTGTATGACAAATGCTATGCATACGAATTAAAGCATTCTCTGCATGTGCAAAATCTCCATAAACAAGCACTGATGACTGCTGTAAAAAAGCTAAATTTGCAGATGCTAATCCATCAATGATTTCTTCTTTCGATTGATTCTCTCCTACTTTTAACCAGTTATACCACTGAAATGTCGCAGAAAATCCACCTTGTTTTACCGGTAATTTTACTGGACCAACTAGGCAAATACTTTCAGATTCAGATTGTTTCACAATCGTCATTTTGTCTTTCACTATGTCCAAAACTTTAGTAGTAATTGTCATATTTTCTCCAACCTTCTATTGTTAAACAGCTAGTTCATTTACTAACTGAGCACTTGTATTTTCACTACACTTACATTACGTAACTTAGTTTACAATAATAACTAACAACTGTCAAACTACAGCTCCTATTCTATTTAAAAAAATTAAGTAGAAACAAAAACTGCTACATTACGTTGTAATCATATACTAATAGCTTATGGAGGTGCTATTTTTTCTGTGCAGGCTAGTCTATAATAAGCTGTGGTAACTGTAATGACGAAAGGAAGTTAAGAATGCAATTTGAAAAAAATGTTCAGGTGAAGCAGCCAAAATACCAACAAATAGCTGTCGACCTAGCCTCAAAAATCGTGGAAAGAAAATATAGAATTGGCGATAAGATTTATGCAAGATCGTCTCTAGCTAGCCAATATAATGTCTCTTCGGAAACTGCTAGAAGAGCGATTGCCGTTTTGCAAGACTTGGAAATTGTGGAGGCGACTAAAGGTAGTGGGGTTATTATCATCTCCTATGAAAAGGCTGCATCTTTTGTCCGACAATTCCAGGATGTTCAATCTGTCCATGAACTACAACATGAGCTTATGACTAGCATTCAGAAGCAACACCAAGAATTAATAAATCTACAGGATAAGACTAAACAACTTATTAGTCGAACTGAACATTTCCGATCCGTCAATCCATTTATCCCATATCAATTAGAGATGACAGCTGAAAGCCCTTGTATCCACCAAACAGTTCAGGAACTGAATTTTTGGCAAAATACATCTAGCACGATTGTCGGGATTCGTCGTAAAAATGAATTATTACTATCACCTGGTCCATATGTGTCATTGGAAGAAGGAGATATCGTTTACTTTATAGGTAATGATGAAAGTTTCGCTCGAGTTCAGAGCTTTTTATACCCAAATTAAAATCCGCTTAAACGCTGATATAACAGCGTTTAAGCGGATTTTTTCTATTTTGTCGATTTGACAAAAGTAACAACTCTTTGTTAGGGTTAGGTTGTTACTTGTTTATATTTGGGTATCATTATCCTCAAATAGTATTTATCTTCATTCAGTGGGTGTCCAAACGCCTACTGTACTAGAAGAACTAAGCCTTAAGAATGTCACGTACCGTGGCAAATTAACTGTGCGTAAGTGAAGCAAGCCATTTACGCCAAGGCGAAATTGATCTACGAAAGGAATGGTTCTATTGGAAAAAATAAAAGTGGAGCATGTTTCTAAAGTTTTCGGGAAACATATTCCCCAAGCATTAGAACTCGTCAAGCAACAAAAAAGCAAGACTGATATCTTAAAAGAAACAGGGGCAACTGTTGGTGTATACGATGCAAGTTTCACAGTAAATGAAGGTGAAATCTTCGTTATTATGGGACTATCAGGGAGTGGAAAGTCAACGCTTATCCGACTTTTAAATCGACTTATCGAGCCTACAAGCGGAAATATTTTTATCGATGGAGATAATATTTCTAAAATGGGTAAAGAGAGTTTACGAAATGTAAGAAGAAATAAAATGAGTATGGTCTTTCAAAACTTCGGTTTATTCCCCCATCGTACACTTCTTCAAAACACTGAATATGGCCTTGAAATTAGAGGCGTCTCAAAAGAAGAACGACAAGCGAAAGCAGAGCAGGCTCTCGAAAATGCAGGCTTACTTGCTTATAAGGACCAATATCCGAATCAATTATCGGGTGGTATGCAACAGCGTGTTGGATTAGCACGTGCACTAGCAAACGACCCTGAAATATTACTAATGGATGAGGCCTTTTCTGCACTCGATCCATTAATTCGTAAAGAAATGCAAGATGAGTTACTCGATTTACAAAGCACAGTGAAAAAAACAATTATATTTATCACGCACGATTTAAATGAAGCATTACGTATTGGTGATCGTATCGCTATTATGAAAGATGGCTCAATCATTCAAATTGGTACTGGAGAAGAAATTTTAACAAATCCCGCAAATGATTATGTTAAAACCTTCGTAGAAGACGTCGATCGCTCTAAAGTATTAACAGCTGAAAATGCCATGGTTCGACCTGTATATGTCAATGTAGATGTAGATGGACCGACCGTTGCACTAAAACGAATGCGCGAAGAAACGGTTAGTTTACTAATGGCTGTTGACAAAAATCGACATTTAAAAGGCTTTATTACTGCTGACGACGCACGGGCTGCAGCTAAAAGACAAGAACAAACAGTACATTCAATTGTTCAATCCGAAATATTGAATGTTCCACCAGATATGCTTTTACAGGATATTTTAGGCATGATTCATAATTCACCTACTCCTATTGCAGTTGTAAAAGATGAGCGCTTACTTGGTGTTCTCATCCGGGGCGTTGTCATCGAAGCACTTTCGACTAGCGATGAGGAGGTAGATGCAGATGAATAATTTTTTAGACAATATCCCAGCTATACCCGTAGGAACGTGGGTAGAATCAGTTATGGACTGGTTGACGAGTAATTTTTCACTGTTTTTTAACTTGATTCAAAAAAATGGAAAACTACTCATGAATCAGGTCACTGATTTATTAGTGAGCATTCCCCCGATTATTCTTATTTTACTTGTTGTCATTTTTGCCTTTTTCGTTACCGGCAAAAAATTCGGGCTCGCAACGTTTTCATTAATTGGTTTGTTATTTATCTATAATCAAGGTTTATGGACACAACTTATGGAAACGACTACGCTCGTGCTCTTCTCAAGTATCATCTCAATCATTTTAGGTATTCCACTTGGTATTTTAATGTCCAAGTCAACAGTAGCTGAAAATGTGATTAAGCCGATACTCGATTTCATGCAAACAATGCCTGGCTTCGTGTACTTGATTCCTGCCGTTGCCTTCTTTGGTATCGGGATAGTACCTGGCGTATTTGCATCCGTTATTTTTGCCTTACCACCTACTGTACGTATGACGAACCTAGGAATTCGCCAAGTACCAAAAGAATTGGTAGAAGCTGCAGATTCATATGGTAGTACCTCAAGACAAAAACTATTTAAAGTTGAAATACCTCTTGCCAAATCAACTATAATGGCAGGGATTAACCAAACTGTTATGCTATCTCTTTCAATGGTTGTAACGGCTTCAATGATTGGTGCACCTGGTCTAGGACGCGAAGTATTAACAGCACTACAACGTACACAGGTCGGAAATGGCTTCGTTGCAGGTCTAGGTCTTGTTATTTTTGCCATTGTTATAGACCGCTTAACGCAAAGCTTTAATAAGAAGAAAACCGTATAGAAAAACAAGGAATTTATTAGTAAAGTCTTAGTTTTTTCATTTTCATAGCTAAGATTTACGTTATTAATATATGAAAGGAAGATTCGATGAAACTGAAAACTTTAACTAAATTAGGAATGGCTTTAGGGCTTGGCTTTTTGCTAGCTGCATGTAGTGGTGATGATTCAAGTAAGAGCGATGGTAACTCAAAGGACGTCAATCTAGCCTACGTTGAATGGGATACAGAAATTGCTTCCACTAATGTAGTTGGGCAGGTACTAGAGGATTTAGGTTACAATGTAACATTAACACCACTCGATAATGCAATTATGTGGGAGGCTGTTTCAAAAGGTGACGCAGATGGTATGGTTGCTGCTTGGTTACCAAATACTCATGGAGAACAGTACAAAAAATATAAGAATGATCTTGATGAGCTAGGCGAAAACCTTGCTGGTGCAAAAATAGGTCTAGTAGTGCCAAGCTATATGGACGTTAATTCGATTGAAGATTTAAAAAATCAAGCAGATCACACAATTACGGGTATCGAGCCTGGTGCAGGAATTACTGCTGCTACAGAAAAAGCTTTAGATGAATATGATAACTTAGCAGATTGGAATCTAATAACATCTTCATCTGGTGCTATGACAACTTCTCTTGCTAAAGCAATTAAAAATAAAGAAGACATCATCGTGACTGGCTGGTCACCTCACTGGAAATTCGCTAAATATGATCTTAAATATTTAGAAGATCCAAAAGGAATTTTTGGTGGAGAAGAAACAATTAACACATTCGTTCGTAAAGGGTTAAAAGAAGATAAACCAGATGTATATTCTGTACTAGATAACTTCCATTGGACTTCAGAAGACTTAGAGAGCGTTATGCTTGAAGTTATGGATGGCAAAGACCCGAAACAAGCTGCTAAAGATTGGGTTGAAGCTAATCCAGACAAAGTTGCTGAATGGACGAAGGATGTAAAAAAATAATTTCTCAAAATGGACGGACAACTGACGAAAGGTTGTCTGTCTTTTTTTAAAAGTTTATCTCATCTTATTTGAAGAACATTAAGGCTACTCTATAGAAATCTTTCCTCGTAATGAACAGAATACGAATAATTAACACCTAAAAAATAAATTTTAATGCCTACTCAATTATCCTTATTTTAACAAATAATACATAATATTTAAATACTTATTATTTCTTTTTAAATCATTACCCAATTTTCGTCGTTAAGTACGGATAAAAAAAGCCACCCCACAACAATTAAACCGATGCAGAGTGACTATTTAATCCATTAACTAAGATAATAATTTCAAAGAAATCGCTGCCCCTAAAACAAGTGTAATGCAAACAATACGTCTCCAATCCTTGGATTCATTGAAAAACAACATACCGAGTATTGCACCACCCGCCGCTCCTATTCCTGTCCAAATGGCATATGCTGTACCCATCGGTAAAGTTTCCATCGCATATGCAAGACCAGCAAAGCTCAAGGTAAAAACTAAAATTAATATCACCAAATTTTTAATACTTTTAGTATCATTATATTTACTAATCATATAAACACCAAGCATCTCACATAACCCCGCAACTACTAATGCAATCCATGCCATTATTCATTCACCTCTTTCTCTTTAGGCTCCCCGGTCACAAGCTTTAAACCGACGACCCCTGCAAGTAAAACGACAATACATAAAATTTTGGCTAATTTCCATGGCTCTCCGAACAGTAAGCTATCTGCACATACAGTGCCCGCCGTCCCCAAGCCTACGAATATTGCATAAACAGTGCCGACCGGTAAGCTTTCTCCAGCCTTAATTAGTAAATAAAAGCTAATAAAAATTGCAATAGCAGTACCAATCCATTCAAATACACTTCCAGCATGCTTTAAACCTATAACCCAGCCAACTTCAAAAAAAGCAGCAATTACGACACTTAACCATTGTTTGTTCATTGCGAATTCCTCCATTTTATTGTTAAACACGGATGTTGAGCGATTTTCTGACCTAACTGATTACTTCTTCAGGATACCCAATCACTTCACGCTGTCTACCCCTAAACTAAACTCCTTTCCCACAGTAGCCAAATAAAAAAAGCCTAAGAAACACTGCTGTAAACAGTATCTCCCAGGCTTTTATCCTTCCGTGTCACAAAATCAATTTTGTGGTTTTCTCTCGGACCAGACTAGCATTTGCTACGGAACCCTAGAAAACTTTCATATTTGATTATGCTATTAGTATAGCAAATTATTTAGCTTTTTTCTACTGAGACATAGCCAAGGTTAATCAGAAAGATAAATAGCGATGTGTTCAGAAAATTATGTTAAAATGAAACGTATTATTGTAAGGAGGTATTACATATGGCAATTGAAAAAGTACGTAAGCATTTAGCGCAATGGAATGCGGAACACAATATACAGGAGCTAAACGAAAGCTCGGCGACTGTTGAACTGGCAGCACAAGCACTCGGGTGCGAGCCAGAACGCATTGCGAAATCCTTATCGTTTCTCGTAAACGATGGAGCGATATTAATTGTTGCTGCAGGCGATGCCAAAGTCGACAATGCCAAATATAAAGCTGTCTTTGGTACAAAGGCAAAGATGCTTGGGAAAGATGAAGTACTCGAAAAGATCGGACATGATGTAGGTGGTGTTTGTCCTTTTGGCGTGAATGAGGGGGTTGCTATTTATTTAGATGAATCGCTCAAACGCTTCACAACAGTATTCCCTGCATGTGGTAGCAGTAACTCCGCCATTGAGCTTACTATTTCTGAATTAGAAGCCTATACTCCATATCAAGAATGGGTTGATGTTTGCAAAGGCTGGAATGAGTAAAGATATAATTATCGGCGAAACTTTCTATAGAGCTTCGCCGATTTTGATTTAGCTTTCTTCCCTATATCCAACGGCTAACCAGTGAGAATCCCATTCTGTAATTTGATTACCTACTCTACAAGATAAGCCACACGCACGATTATCAGCGATAAATGAGCCGATTAACCACTTCTTTGTTTGTAATCCTTCTTTAAGCTTAATCGTTATAGAAGGCATTTCTACATATTGCTGATAAATAAACAAATTATCATCATAATGGGTATGCGCAGAGGCATTCGTTTTCGTACCATCTCCTGCATAAATTTCTACAGTATTCCCTTCCCGTGAATAGACAGGTTTCTTTACAAACGGCAAATTTTCCTGAACAAATGGCTCTCCTGAAAGATATGTTGGTAGCATATATTTCTGAATGACCTCTCGCTCTTCTGCATTAAAAAGAAGCGAATCATTTTTTCTTTCCCAAATCAGCCATAATAAAATTTTCGATTGCAGTACATATGCTGCTGGTGCGTTGATAATAGCAAGCTGACCATCTTTTACAAGTTCCAATAAACGTAGACCAATACGCTCACCGTCGGAAGACACATCATCTATTAAAAACTCTACTGGGTGCGCGGGACGATACAAAATATCAATTTTCTCCATTGTAGGCGTATAAAGGCCTCGAGCTATATTAGCAGTGTTGCTAGAAAAAATGATTAACTCTTGTATAGGAACATATTCTACATCAAAAGGTATACATTTCTTTAAAAACTGTACCTGGCAGTATTCCTCATAATCTTCTGCAGCCGTTTTCCCTGTAATGACGATTTTAGGTTTTTTCAAATCATTTAAAAAATGCATAGCGGCAAAAAGTGCACCGGACAAGGTTTTATGTAATGCTGAAACATCATTCGGACTATCAAATCCTAAATGCTGACAAAGCGCTTTATTGATCTCAAATGTTTCTTGGACAAGAAATGGCGTTTCACCATTTAATTCAAGACACTTTATTTGTCCGTCCTCTGTACAAATAAAATCGAAGCGTGCCAGTACCGATTGTTGCTGTAAATAATCTAATTGGATATATGGCAGCATTTCAGAACGAATGCCCAGTGCTAAAAGTTGTTCATCCGATAAATGTTTAAATTGTTTACCAACCTTCAAAAATATTTTCCAGAGTATAGTAGATGCATAGTTAATTTCATCGATTTTCTCTTTAGGTAAATCCAGTACATCATATAAGGCATACTCTAGGTTCTCAAAGTCAGGAAAAAAATCAGGTAATTGAGAATAAAATATTTGGCGTTGTTGAAAATAATTGTCCATATTGATTTCTCCTTTTAAGAAGACGAAGAGCCACCTCGAGAGGCACCACCTGAGCCAAAGCCTGATTTCCCAGTACTGGATGATGAGTGATTTGAATAAGAACTATTCGAAGATGAATCTGAACTATTTGAGAATGAACGCTTGCCACTCGAATAAGAGTTGGACTCGTTTGTATTTGAATTAGAGCTATTTGTTGTTGAGTTATTTGAACTGTTAGATGTTGTGCCAGACGAATTTTGAGAGCCGTTCGTCGTAATTCCATTTGTATTTTTGCTTTCGCTAGTATTACTTTGAGTCGTACGTGGCACTGCTGAACCGCCACCTCTATCCTCTCTATCTGTACCATTTTTTAGATTGCGACTTTTATAAATGGCACTTCCAATCAATGCTCCGGTAGTTGCATACATAAGTCCATTAAAGAAATGATGTGCATAATGTGGCGAATTTTCATCTAAACATTCGAAGGAACCATCATCACTTTCTTTCCATTCATCACATGCACTTGCCATGTCACTGTCATATACACTTTGTAAATCATCACTAGCTGTTGCTGTGTTGTTTTCTTCCGTTACATTATTTGTATCAGCTGAAGGTGCAGAGGATTCCTCGACAGTTTGACTTTCTGTATTCCCACATGCGGCTAATTGCATAGCCATAAATGACGCAGTTGTGACTGCTATATATTTTTTCATTTGTTTTGCCATATTATATTTCTCCTTTATATAGATACTTAATTTACGGATGTTTACTTCTTTAGGTTTCATTTTTTACAAATTCATACATATTATTGCAGTAAAAACTCCCTGATGGATTGAAATCATTCACCATCAGGGAGTTTCGCGCAAAATTATTTATTTATTCGGCACTGCTTTTCTTCCATATGTCATGAAGCGCCATAACTTTTCAAATGGCCCCATTTTAAAGAATTTAAACCAGATGACACTAAAGATAATTTGAATGACAAAAGTTAGGATTGCAATGATTACTACGTCAGAAGGAGAAACAACTTCTAGCCCCATTAATGACATAATAGCTAGGCCTATAAAGCTTTGAGCTAAATAGTTTGTAAATGCCATCTGACCAACTCGTCCAATTGGTTTAAGAAGCTTCGCAATTTTCTTATTCTCTAATATAACAAATAGACAAGTTAAATAAAAATACGTTGTTGGAATTACCCCTAAACCAATAATGAATTGTAGATTTTGATCTTCCCCTTGAGCAGCAAACCAAATCCAAAGAGAGATACCTACAAAGAGTGGGAATGTCACAAATTGAATCCATTTTATTTGTTTTGAGTATTCACTTACATGACTAATCCAATCAGCTTTCGCTACTAAAAAACCAGTTAAAAACATAATAAAAATAGTAACTGCATCATTTCCTAAAAAACCAAAAACAGTTGAAAAGGCTCCTTCATTTGGCATAAATATTTGCCCGAGAATGCTTAGGATATAAACAGTAATGATAGCAAATAACCATTTACTTATTGTTGAAACCTTTGCATTATAGAATGGAATTAGTAAAAAACCTATTACTGCATAGATAGCAAGGATTGAACCCCAAAAAATAAACAAATGGACAATACCAATTAATAATAAAGCTAATAAACGTCTTGCAAAACGCCATCTTGGTTTATCGCCACGCGCTTCTGCACGTGAAGCAAAAATATAAAAGCCTACACCAAAGAGGAATGAAAAAATTGAAAAGAATTTCTTCTCAATAAAAATATCAATAAGCGTATCAATAATACCATTAATTCCACTATAGTCAGGCATCGGTCCTCCCTCTACTATTACCTGGTAGGCCGCTACATTTATAAACAAAATGCCAAATAACGCTAGCCCACGAATAATGTCTAAGGATACGATTCTTTCTTTTTGAGGTACGGATGGATTCATTCTTTAAAACTCCTTTTCTTTCAAACTTTACTGTATATGGCTATCATAGCTTTTCATCCTTACAGTAGTTTTTTCAAAAGCTTACAAGAACCTTACATTTATAGATTTGTCTCATCATTTATTCCCTTTTTTTATTTACATTAGTCTTTAATCTCCTTCTAACAGTAATAATTCCATATTTTATAGTAACAATTATTTCTTTTAAAAAAGGAGACTCGATGATGTTTAGACACCGTAAATTTGGTTTTTGCTACCCTGGTTATAATTACTGTGGACCAGGGTGTTCAGGCCCAGGTAGACCTACCAATGCTGTAGATTCATGCTGCAAATTACACGACGAATGTTATGCTCGATATGGTAGAACAAGATATTGCGATGAAATGTTCCAAAATTGCTTACGACCTCAAATGAATGCTAATAATAAAATGGCTAGAGATGCTAGATTGTTTTATAATATCTTCGAAATGCGTAACAGGTTCTTTTAAGCCATCAAGAAAGCTCACGATGTTTTTTACATCGTGAGCTGATTTATTGTGCTTTTATAGAAAACTGTATATTTTACTGGGTTAGTAAAGCCTAACTTAACGCCTAAATGATACGACCCATAGTTATCAATATCACAATCCCAACAAGGTTGTAAATCATTTAAAAGGCAATCATCAATAAATTTTTCTGCAATGAAGCTTGCTAATCCTTTTCCTCTATAATTGGTATCAGTTATTATATCAATCTCTGCAAATTGATGAGATTTAAAAATAGAAACTGCTTCGCTAATGATCTTATTTTCATGCTGAAGACAAAAGCCAACGCCTCTTTCTAGAAAATTATCGGTAGAATCCCAGTATTCCTTATAATATTGATTGTCAAATTCTAAACAACGATCAATTTGAGGTTGCTTGATTTTAATGCATTCATAGTCAAGCGAATCTCGTTTTTCTCTATTGTTATAAGCATTTATATCAAAGCTAAAATTGTATCTTTCTAATTTATTTACATAATCATTTAGTCGTTGCTCGATTTTTGTGCTCCATTCATCAGAATAACTAAATAATGTGAAACGTTTACTTTCCTCAATCGATTCTTGTAGTAAAGCCGCGAGTTCACTTATAACTTTCTCGTTGGATGGATCCCCATAAACATAGTATATTCCTGATTTGGTTTGAAACAGTAGTGAATGAATGCTTTCATTGTCGGCATAGACAACACCTTCTATTATTTGATCTAGAATACTGTAGACAAATGTTGGCGCCCTTTCTATTGTTTCTTTGATAATCGAATAATTCTTGACCGTCACTTTAATCATTATCTTTCCCCCTATTCTTTTGTATCTCTTCATGCGGTATAACATTTTAACAATTACTACAATTATTGTATAATAGATACATGAAATTTGAAGGGACTGAATTATGCGCAGATAGCAATATTTTTCATCCAAACTAAATGAAACAATTGGAGGTAAAAGTATTGATTGAACAAATTAACACCAAAAGATTATATTTAAGAAAAATGAAGAAGGCTGATGCACATAGTCTATTTAATATTTGGTCAGATCCCGATGTGACGAAGTTTATGAATATCGCCAATTTCACCCATGAAGAGCAAGCGAAGGAAATGATTGAGCTTTTTGATCAATTGGCTGAGGACCATAGGGCTATTCGTTTTTCAATTATTGAGAAAGAATTCAATCAGATTATCGGCTCTTGTGGATTCAATACATTTGACCTAGAAGGAACTACTGCAGAAATAGGCTATGATCTTGCTAAAGCACATTGGGGAAATGGCTATGCGCCAGAATGTATTTCCGCTTTGATAGATTACGCGTTCTCTACTTTAAGCATCACTAAAATTGTAGCAAAAATAGAACCTGGTAATAGTAATTCTATAAAAGTAGTAGAGAAATTGAATTTTACGTTTGAAGGAACATTTCAAGAATATGAAGAATCAAAAGAATCTTTTTATGACATAAACATTTACTCTTTCAGTAAATAATTAGTGTAAAAAATTATAAGCCAAGAATGTTATCTACGAACATTCTTGGCTACTTCATTTCTATTACTTAATCGGAATCCAAATTTCAGAATAAAGGTCAGGACT
Organism: Lysinibacillus sp. NPDC056959; assembly: GCF_042674095.1. NCBI lineage: Bacteria > Bacillati > Bacillota > Bacilli > Caryophanales > Bacillaceae > Lysinibacillus > Lysinibacillus sp. NPDC056959. The sequence goes on from NZ_JBHURE010000010.1 coordinate 42,503, forward strand.
AAATGGATCTTCGTCCGAGTAAACTTCCAGCTCAGCTGTCCCCGTAGGCTCGTACGGATTGGATGGGAACCATTCAGAGTAAATTTGTTTCCACGTATTTTGCATAGCATCCGGCATAGGGCCATGTACTTCAAACACAACCCATTTTGACGCTGGAACTTCCATTGCATTTAGTTCTTCTGGAACATTCCCATTATGATCCGTTGCAATCCAATAATCAATAAAACCATTTTTTTGTTCGCTGGCATTTGGTGCACAGACGCCAAGCACCCCTTTAATTTCTCCATTATTTAATGAAAATAATTGATGATCCATTCCCTTGCTGTTAATCTCATCCCAAAATTTAGGGATTTCTCTCGTATTCTCACCATTTTGACAATTATACGTTCTTTTTACTCCGACCACTTGAAACTTTTCTTTTTCTACGATTTTATACTTCATTGGTTCTGCTCCCTTCAGGCTCACCTGGATAACCAGGCGGTTGTATGATTGTAGTTGTCCTTGCTTCTTTCTTGCTTCACTCGGCGTTACGTGATGCTGCTTACGAAATGCCTTTGTGAAAGCTTCAGGAGAGTCGTAGCCATATTTGTAGGCGAGATCGATTACTTTCTGCTCTGTATTTATCAACTCCTGTGCCGCTAATGTTAACCTTCTCCGTCTAATATAATCTGCAATAGACATATCCGTTAAAATCGAGAAAGTCCGTTGAAAATGAAAGATTGAAGAATTTACCTCTCGTGCGATTTGTTCCATTGTGATGTCATCTAATAAATGCCCCTCGATGTAATTAATTGCTTTTTGAATCGACTCAATCCAACTCAATTGCTCTCACTCCTTGTTTATAGTTTAAAACATCAAAATAAGTTATTCCTGTCTTTTTATGCTAACGTTGGACTGGTTAAAAAGAAAGCTTTATTTTCATCATAGCGTGGTGTTGATTTCCGTTCCGACTGGTCGCTTTGTAGCTTTGCTTTCGCTACAGAAAACATTTGTTGCTGCCGCTTCGCTTTCGCACAGTTAAAACATTTGTTGCTGCCGCTTCGCTTTCGCACAGTTAAAACATTGTTGCTGCCGCTTCGCTTTCGCACAGTTAAAACATTTGTTGCTGTCGCTTCGCTTTCGCTACAGAAAACATTTGTTGCTGACGCTTCGCTTTCGCACAGTTTAAACATTTGTCGCTGACGCTTCGCTTTCGCGCAGAGCAAAGCTTCCTGGGGGCGTCCGATGAGCCGCTTGGGCCAAAATGTTGGTCACGAAGGCATTATCACAGGACGTGATGGTTTTAGCCTTCATTCCTCTATTGCTAATCCCCACGGAGTCGCCCAGTCTCCACCCCAATCAACCTATATGCATAGAATCAACAAAAGTCATACCTATTTTTGGATAATATAGGTTAAAATTAGTATAAAAAATTGGATTGGAGGTTTTGATTTTGGGTAAATGGCAAGGAGCTGCAGGAATTCATTTAAATGAAGACAATCAATTATTAATGGTTTTGCAAGGTACTAAAGAGGAAGTAAAAACATGGGCAGTACCATCAGGTGGAAGAGAAGCTACTGAGAATTTTGAGGCATGTTGTATCCGCGAAGTGTATGAAGAAACAGGATTTGTAGTAGACATCGTCAGAGAAGTATTACATAAAAATAATGAAGTAGTAGAAGTGCGTTATTTCGAAACAAGCATTACCGGTGGACAAATGATGATACATGATCCCGATGAATTGATTTATGAAATTGCGTGGAAATCAAAAGATGATTTACTAGATTTAACATTAACTTTCCCTGAAGATAGACAATTTCTATTATCATTATTTCAATAAAACCTACCACAATAAATGATGAGAAGCTTGGTGCTTGGCATTACCTCAATCGCGGATATTTATGTTTCTTCCGCGGGTATTTCCCTTTCACCCGCGGGTAAACATTTATATTATGATTATTTCATTTTTACTTTTTCAACGGCCGCTTCGTATATCAATTCATTATCGATTTTAATATATTGATTTTTCGCTGCCTTACAATAGCCTTCTTGTTCTAAAAAATCTTTCAACTCAGATTTCTTAGCAAAAATTTTTTCAATGACATTCTGCTCCACTGCAGTTTCATCTAATTTTTTAGCAATTGATACCCAATATATTTTTGACAATATATTTCCCCCTTTGAATCAATTATTTATAAATAATTAAAGCTGAATGTATAACTGTATGTTCCCCTATATATAACGTATTGTATTTAATATCCACTATTAAATAATCGCTTAAATCTAATAGAGCGTTATTAATATCATGTTCAAATTGTACAATGTCATTATTTTGGATCGTTACTACTTGGGTCGCTTGTGTCATACATTTTCCCCCTTTTCTTCTAATCATAGAATAAAAGGAAGTATTTGTCACAACAAAATATTTAGGAGTAGAAAGTGCTACAGCTTTATATAACACTACTTTTTTTAAATAAAAAGTGTCGGAGCACTACTGCCCCAACACTCCCCTTCTAATACATTTTTAAATATTCTTCCCGCTCCCAGTTATGGACACGTGTGCGGTATTTATTCCACTCTATTTCTTTAGCAGCCGTGAATTTATCAAAGATATGATCTCCAAGCGCTTCACGTACGATATGATCCATTTCTAGTTCAAAGAGTGCGTATTCCAATGAAGCTGGGAGACTATCGATACCATTCAATTCACGTTCAGCTCGTGACATTTTATAAATATTTCGATCTACAGCATCTGGCGGTGTGAGATTTTTGCGAATGCCATCGAGCCCAGCTGCTAAAATAACAGCCATTGCTAAATAGGGGTTTGCTGCTGGATCGACAGAACGGAGCTCGATACGTGTTGATAATCCTCGTGCAGCTGGAATTCGAATAAGTGGTGAACGATTTTGTGCAGACCATGCCACATAACAAGGAGCCTCATAGCCCGGCACTAATCGTTTATAGGAATTAACAAGTGGGTTTGTGACAGCTGTAAAACCATGTACATGTTTTAGTATTCCTGCCATAAAGCTACGTGCTGTTTCGCTTAATTGCAATTCTGCATGTTCATCATAAAACGCATTTTTATCCCCTTCAAATAAGGATAAGTTGAAGTGCATCCCAGAACCGTTAACACCAAATAGTGGCTTTGGCATAAAGGTTGCGTGCAGTCCATGCTGTGCAGCAATCGTTTTTACAACAAGCTTAAACGTTTGAATATTATCACATGCTTCGATAGCACTTGCATATTTAAAGTCGATTTCATGTTGACCAGGTGCAACCTCATGATGAGATGCCTCAATTTCAAAGCCCATTTCTTCTAGCTCTAATACGATATCACGTCGACAGTTCTCCCCTAAGTCAGTTGGGGCTAAATCGAAGTATCCACCACTATCATTTAACTCAAGCGTTGGATGCCCTTTTTCATCTAGCTTAAATAAGAAAAACTCCGGTTCTGGTCCTAAATTAAATGAGCTAAAGCCTAACTCCTCCATCTCCTTTAAAACCTTCTTCAGATTGGAACGTGGGTCGCCTTCAAACGGTGTACCATTCGGTCTAACAATATCACAAATGACACGGGCCACTTTACCTTTCTCGGCAGTCCACGGAAAAATGACGAATGTATCACGGTCAGGACACAAGTACATATCTGATTCTTCAATACGTACAAATCCTTCAATCGATGAGCCATCAAACATAATTTTATTGTCCAACGCTTTGTCTAATTGAGTAACTGGTACTTCAACGTTTTTGATCGTTCCTAATATATCAGTAAATTGTAGGCGAACAAATTTTACATTTTCTTCCTTAACACGACGTTTAATATCTTCTTTTGAATAATGTTTCATTCTCCACCACTCCAATGTTATTTTAATTCACACAATTCTTTTACAACTGCTTTTAAAATACATCACAAAGATGAAAAACACAATATCTATGTAAGGTTTTATTACATACTTTTTCTCGAATATACTTATCGTTTTTTTAGATTTATAGAGTTATCCCCTCTTACTACACCCGCTGACAGCAACACATCTTTTTTCTGTGCGAAAGCGTAGTACTAACGTAGCGACAGCAAGCAAGCGTTTTATTGTTGCACCATCAAAAAAGTAGGTTGCATCCCTTAAACGGAACACAACCTACTAACCTACTACCATTAGTATTGCAATAGCATATTTACAAACACAACAATAATCACAAGAGGTACTACTACTAGCATCAATAGACGATAAGTTGAATAGAACCCTTGCCCCAATTTGCTTCCTATTAATAATTCCTTCTTCACAAATTCTTTATCAACTACATATGCAATAAAGATAGCAATCAATAAGTTACCTATCGGAAGCATTAAATTAGAAACTAAAAAGTCAGTTGCATCAAAAATTGTTTTTCCAAAGATTGATACATCCGCTAATGTACTTGATGAAAGCGCTGCAGGAATCGCCGCAATAAAGACAACTACACCTAGTAACATTGTCAACGCAGAACGAGACATACGCCCTTTCTCTATAAATGCCGCTACGATAATTTCATATAAACTGAAGGAAGAAGTTAGCGTTGCGAATAAAAATAATAATAAAAACATCGCTAAAAATAGTTCACCAAATGGCATTTGACTAAATGCTGTTGGCAGAACCATAAATAATAAGCCTGGACCAGACGCTGGTTCTAAATCAAAAGCAAATACAACAGGGAAAATGGCTAATCCTGCAAAAAACGATACAAGCACCGTGAGAAGAACAACAGAGCCCGCAGAATTCGGTAAGCTTACATCCTTCTTTAAATAGGAGCTGTACGTCACAAGACAAGAAAACCCTACCGCTAAACCAAAGAAGGACTGCCCTAATGCTTCTAATATAGCCTTACCAGTCATATTGGAAAAGTCAGGCCACAAGAAGAATTTAACTCCCTCCATTGCCCCATCTAATGTTAAAGCCCGCACAACAAGCACAATAAACATAATAAATAATAAAGGCATCATCCACTTATTAGCCTTCTCTATACCATTTTGCACACCAAGTGAAATGACTAGTACATTTACTAGCGTAAACAATCCTAAACCTAGTAGCGTAATCCAAGGTGTCCCTACAACTTCCCCAAATAGTTTACTTGGATCATTAGCAGGATCAATAACTGCCCCACTCACACCTAGGCCACTATATATAAAAATCCAACCTCCCACAACACTGTAAAAAGTTAATAATAAAAAACAACCGAGTACACCCATACGACCAACCCAAGCCCAGCCTGTTTTCGTCGGTGTAATTTTTTTATATGCAGTCACAGCCTCAGACTGTGTACCACGACCTAAAATATACTCTGATAATAACATCGGTAAACCAATCAACAATGTAAATAGAACAAAAATAAGGAAAAATGCTCCCCCACCACTTTGTCCAGTAACATACGGCAACTTCCATATTGCCCCTAGCCCGATTGCAGCTCCCGCTGATGCTAAAATAAAGCCTAGTTTACTAGACCACTGACTCTTTTTTTCACTCATCTCTTCAAACTCCTCTAACATTCTAAACTCTTCCTTATTTTACATGAAAATAGTAATCTAGACTAGATTATTTCTATTTGTTACTTTTGCACAATAATATCCAGCATATCCATCATTCTATCTATCCAATATAAAAAACCTCGAGCACTTAACAGCTCGAGGTCTCATCCATATTATTTTGTTATATACATAGAGCGCTGTTGATGAATCCATTTGCGCATTGTTGTAAATAGTAATGCCATGATGAACGTTATTAAAATACCCTTAATAATGTTAAATGGCAAAATACCAGCTACGATCATTTTATATAGTGAATCACCTACGACAGGCTCCATACCTAAAAAGTAAGTGTACATAGGTAAAAATACTGCATAGTTAAGAATGCTCATTCCTACTGCCATTATGATTGTACCTGCAGCTAAACCTCCGACAAGACCTTTAACTGTCTTGACGCGATTAAAGACAAAGCTAACTGGTAAAATAAATAAAACACCTGTTACAAAGTTCGCGATATGACCTACTGGTACTCCTGTTGGCGTACCTGAGAAAATCCAGTCCAACACATTTTTAAAGAATTCTACTAAAATACCAGCTACAGGTCCCATTGTGATCGCTGCAAGCAATGCCGGCATATCACTGAAGTCTACTTCCAAAAACGCTGGAAATGGCGGAATAGGGAAATTAAAAAGCATTAACAAAAACGAAATACTGCTCAGCATGCCAATCGTAATAAACGACTGAAGTTTAACATTTTTCTTCATAGTAAACTCTCTCCTCTTTGCTGATTCAATCTCGCAAGAAGAAAGGTTACGACCACATCAATTCTTATTATGAAAAAACCCTTATGCAAAATAAGCATAAGGGAGAATAGGCATGATTAAAGAAACGCCATTAATTAACTATTGTTGAGCATACGCTGCGTAAAGCCACAACGAAAAAAACGCTCGTACATAGCTAAATTCATAACAATGAATGACGATCGCACCTCCATCTTCTCCCATCCAGACTTTAACTGTCGGCCTTGGAATTACACCAAGTCAGCCATGCAAAAAAATATTTGCACAGGTCGCGGGCTGAAGAGTTTTTAGTAAATTATTCGAGCTAATGAAAGACATTAGCGATTTACAACTCTATTACCGCCGGTCGGGATTTCCACCCTGCCCCGAAGATGAATCAATATTTTTTTATTTCATAGCCTTACTATAATGAATTACGAAGGAAAAGTAAATAGCTTTGCTTAAAAAAATCCGATTAAACTTGTATGTTTTACAAATACCCGCAATAGTCCCATCTTTAAAAGTTAAGGGTTTACTATCATCCCCGTTGATTGTTATTCTTCACCAATCGGGCTTTTACCATCCTTTGATCTCCCCCTAAACTAACAAGAGCATTCACGCCCGTATAGCGGCGAGAATGCTCCAAGAAATTCACTTATAAAGTTGCGTTCATTTATTTGTTGTTTCACCATTTATGGCATATATCGTTTATTGGCTCCTACAGGCTTTGGTAAGAAATTTTTCAAATCAAATCCTTCCCAACTCTCCTGTACAACATTGTCTAGGCGTACTTGTTGATCAAAGCTTGCAGCAGTTAGCATCATTGCTTCAATTAATTGGGTTGCACGAATCACGTCCATTGTCGTTAAATCAAGCGGCTCGTCGAATGTAACAATAACGCCTTCTGCTACCTCTTTTACAGTGTATGTTATATTTTCCGGTATGACTGGAACGTATGCATTATCATTTTTAGCTCGCATATCAACAAGAGCTTCTGTTACAGTGGAAAAAGTTTTACGAGAATCGGGTGATAAATATTCAACTCCATTTTCATCTTTATATAAATAATAATTAAAATGATTTGAGCTCGTTAATGCCATAGAATTACTGGCCTCTTCTTCATTGGAAAGCTCGGATTCTGTATCATTAAGTTTTCCAAATTCGATATCTTTATACTCTGAGTCTGAGAATGTATCCTGTATAGTCCCTACATATTCTCCAGAATCTTTAGCAGCAACATCATAATCATTTTGCTCCGGCAATACATGAACAAGTTGATCGCCCTTCTCCTTCAATTCTCCTTTATATGGATGATAATTAGTAAAACCATTTGCTTCCTCATCAATTTTTGGCGCATACTTTTCATACATTTGTAATGTTGTAGGTTTTTTCTTCCCAAAATCAGTAGCCACTCGTTCATTTGGAATAATATACGTCATCGGTACGCTTTCCTTATCACGATTTGCCAAACCAATATGGAATGCTACTGCATCTGTTAAATCATCTTCATATACAGATGATCTCAGAGACATGATCCGCGAATGTTCTGCTACTATGTTAGACTCCATAATATTATCATGCATAGAGCTTTTTGCTGCACGATCTTCCTGCATTGTTGAATATTGAGAAGTTTCAGGAGCATTGGCCTGATCCATTTTTGTATCATGATTATTCATGAACATAGAGCCTGTAAGTACTGTTAAAGCGAAGACAGCTGCAACACTCATAAAGATTGGCCATTTACGACCTTCTTTCTTTATAGTCTGTTCCGCACTGTGTTCCTCTTGTGATGTTATTTCATCATCAATTGGTTGTTGAATAGCTTGAAGATGGACAGAATCCTGCAAGCGAGCATCTGCCAATAATCGATTTACTATTTCTTCTTTCGAACGGCGGTCAGAAAGCTTAGGGGCATTATTCAATATATGTTCCAGTTGGTCATCATCGAATGGATTATGTGTCATTACCGTTTCGCCTCCCGTTCTCTAACCTGTTGTAGCTGTTGCTTTAAAAATTTTATGGCGCGATGTTGCGTGGTTTTTACCTTCGCTTCTGTCCAATCTAATATTTGTGCTGTTTCTGCAATCGATAACTCTTGAAAGTAGCGCATAATAATGACCATTTTTTGGTCACCTGTACAATGTTCAAGCGCTGATTGAACTTGCATAAATTCATCATTTGCCTGCAGCACGTCTTCGGGTAATGGTGTGGTTGAATGCAGCTGTTCCGTTTCCCAATCAAAAAAATCAAGTGAATGTTTTTGGCGTACAGCCTGCTTTCTAAAATGATCAATTGCGACATTTTTAGCAATCGCAAAAAGCCATGTCTTTTCACTGCTATTGCCTGCAAACTTATCATATGAGCGCAATACGCGAACATAAACCTCATGTGCTAAATCCTCAGCAAGTGTACGGTTTTTTACTAAATAAATAAGAAACTGGAACACGTCTTGATGATATGCATCGTATAATCGATGGAACACGGAGTCATTCAAAGCACTCCACCCCCGTTCTATTTATATTTGTCGTTTAAACGTTCACAGAAGTTACATCCAATTAACACCAATTCATCAATGATACCTAGGTATCATTGGGTCAAAAATCGGCTTTAGGCCAACGTGATATATCACTCAGTTTTGTGTTGTTGCTGTCGCTTCGCTTTCGCACAGATAAAACCATGTTGCTGTCGCTTCGCTTTCGCACAGATAAAACCATGTTGCTGCCGCTTCGCTTTCGCACAGAAAACATTCGATAAATTGCCACAAGACGAGGCGTTCTTAGACTGAGTTTTCTATGGATGTTTTGACACCCGCTGAAAAGTTACTTAAATCCTCTTTCATTTGCTGAAAACAGATAATAGCGATGCTTTTAATCGAATGGTAAATAAAATGTGAAGGTAGTCCCCTCTTTTAGCACACTATCCACCATAATATTGCCTGAATGTGCCTTAACTATATTTCTAGCAATAGCTAAACCTAGGCCAGTTCCGCCTTTAGAACGCGTACGTGCTTTATCTGCTTTATAGAAACGTTCAAAAACATATGGCAGGTCCTCTTGTGGAATACCATGTCCTGTATCCTGGACAGATATTTTGGCAAAGGTCGGCTCTTGCTCAACTTTCACGGTTACTGATCCTTCATCTGTATGGCGAAGAGCATTATCGACTAAATTCGTTAATACTTGTTCAATCCGATCCTCATCTATACTAATCGTAACATCGTCATTAAACTCACTGTCAAATATTAGTCGAACATGTTTCTCTTTTGCAACTTGTGCAAATTTTTGTGTAATACGTTCAAATGTTGAATTAATCGGAAGCTCATCTTTGTAAAGCGTCATATGCCCCGATTCCATACGAGCAAGGTCTAATAAATCTGTCACGAGGCGTCCCATACGCTTCGATTCATCATAAATAATTTTTGTAATCTCATTTCGTTCTTCTTGATCTTGAATAAAATCATCATCCATTAATGCCTCTGAATAACCTTGGAGCATCGAAATCGGCGTCCGTAGCTCATGAGACACATTGGCAATAAAGTCTGAACGCAGTTTTTCTAAGCGATGCTGCTCAGTCATATCACGAATAACTGCAACCGCTCCACGTATCGATTCCTCACTATAAAGAGGGCTAATCGTAAACGTATAGTAATTTCCGTCCATCTCAATTTCTTCTTCAAGCTTATCTTCAAACATCAGTACATGATCAAGCATATGATAAAGTTCTGGCGGAATTGGCTTCGCACTTTGTGAGCCTTTATTGACGAACCATTTTTGCATTAAACGGTCCGCTGGAGGATTACTTAATAATATTGTACGATCACGATTAAACGTAATAACTGCATCTGTCATCGATGTTAAAATATTTGATAGCTGTTCATTTTCTTGATTAATCACTTCTAGATTGTGTTTCAATTGACGTCCCATTTGATTGAAGGCAACTGCAAGCTGGCCTATTTCATCATTTTGGGTAGTTGGCATTTTCGCTTCAAAATTCCCTTTAGAAATTTCAAACGCCAACTCACGCATTTTACGTAATGGTGACGTAATACGTGACGAAAGAAAAAACGCAAAAAATGTCGTCAGAACAAAAGCTATGAAAGCAGATAAAAAGACAATTTTCGTCGTCTCTTTCGATGTTTTATGCAATGCATCTGGACTTTGATAAATAAAGACAGCCCCGTGGACTGTATTTTCTACATTTAGCGGGAAACCTAGTACAACATAAGATTCCATTTTTTCTTCATCTGTGGAAGACGGCATCATCATTTCCTTAATAATCGGTTTATCTGATTGAAAAACTTCATGAAACGATTTATTAGCTAAAATCATATCCTGAATTTCTATTTTATTGACACCTTCCTGCATAGCGAAAGAGACTCTATCATGATTAATAGCAATAAGTGCATTTGTACTTTCAGGTAAAATATCTTTTAATAATTCAGAAGTCGATTCTGCTGTTTCATTATCATCCACTATACTTGCAATCGTTGCAGCAGTTTGACGCAAAGAGCTTTCCGCTTGTTGCATATGGTAATTTTGAAGAAACTCAAGCATTAAAACCGTGAAAACAAATAATACAAATGAAACGAGAAGCAATATGGTTACCCATAGCTTCCCGACAACACTATTCCATATTCTATTCATTGACAACCTCAAATTTGTAGCCAACGCCCCATACAGTAACAATCATCTTTGCAGCGTTTTCTGAAACACGGTTGAGCTTTTCACGTAAACGTTTTACATGTGTGTCAACTGTACGTAAGTCACCAAAGAAATCATAATGCCAAACTTCTTTTAGTAATTGTTCACGGTCAAATACTTTGTCTGGTGATTTTGCTAAGAAATAAAGTAATTCATACTCTTTAGGTGTTAAATTTACTTCAATACCTTCTGCTGTTACGCGGTGTGCATCATGATCAATCATTAAATGTTGAAACACAACTAAATCTTTTGAAGAAGAAGCATTTGTCGAAGGTGAGAATGCTTGTGAACGGCGTAATATAGCCTTCACACGTAACACAACTTCACGAGGACTAAACGGTTTTACAATATAATCATCTGCTCCAAGCTCAAAGCCTTGTACACGATTCGCTTCCTCGCCTTTTGCAGTTAATAAAATAATTGGTGTTGCTGCTCGTTCACGGATTTCCGCACAAACTTCAAGCCCGTCTTTTTCAGGCATCATAATATCAAGTAAAATACAGTGATACTCTTTTTCTAAAGATTTTTCGATCGCTTGTTCACCATTTTCTGCTTCGTCAACAAGGTATCCTTCTCGCTCTAAATACATTTTTAATAAGCGTCGAATACGGTCCTCGTCATCTACTACTAATACTGAAATATTTTCTGACACTTTCACGATCCCTCTCTTCTAATCTTTCTCTACCTTCTATTGTACATCGTACGACACATATTGAAAAGAAAAGAAAGCCTTCTTGCCACAGCAAGAAGGCTCTTCTTTCTAATACTAGCGACGTTAAAAATTTATTTGCTCAAGTTAATCAATTTAAGCTGAAGCGTATGAGTGTAAACCTGCAAGAATCAAGTTAACAGCAATTAAGTTAAATAAGATTATTCCAAAACCAATTAATGCTAACCATGCAGATTTTTCACCTTCCCAGCCCTTTGATAAACGTAAGTGTAGGAATGCTGCATAGAATAACCATGTAATAAGTGCCCACACTTCCTTCGGATCCCATCCCCAGAAACGACTCCACGCAAGTTGTGCCCAAATCATTGCAAAGATTAGAGCTCCTAACGTAAATACTGGGAAGCCAATTATAACTGAACGATAACCAATTTCATCAACTAATTGTATATTTACTCGTTTGACAAAAGGTTGGAAAATCGCACTAATTCGACGTCTTGCAATTAATCGAATTAATAAGTATAAAATAGACCCTACCAATAATGACCAAACAACTGTAGTTAATTTCTTCGCATTAATGAGCGCAGGCATTTCTACTAACGGAGACATGCCATGTTCTTCCACTGCCTTATATTCATTCATACCAAATAGTGGCGGCATGTTGTAGTCAATTTGACGTTCATTTCCTTCTTTATCTAAATAAGAATATGTTGAATCGTAATCCATCATATTAAAAACTGATGTAGCAACTACGAAACCAACGACTACCACAAGGAAGAACATTACCGCTTCTAACCAGAAACGTTGTTTAGAAGGCTTCTTTAAATCAACTACTTTTAATAAATAAATTAGTCCTGCTACCGCACTAATCGCTAAAATTGATTGACCTAAAGCAGCTGTAATAACATGAATTGTTAACCAGTAACTTTGTAATGACGGTACTAAAGGACTAACTTCACTCGGGAACATCGACGCATAGGCAATTATTAATAACGCCACAGGCAATGCTACTAATCCTAGGGCTGTCACTCGATAAATAAAATAAATCAATACGAATGCCCCAACAATGAACATTCCAAACGCAGTCGTAAATTCAAACATATTACTGACAGGTGCATGTCCTGAATAAACCCAACGAGTAATAAAATAACCAAGCTGCGAAAGTAAACCAATAATTGTTACAACAATTGCCACCTTGCCCCATTTATCGGTATTTTTCCCCGTTGCATTCGATTGCTTTATCGAACCACCAAACAATAAAGTTGCAACTAGGTAGGCTATGAATGCTACAAATAATAGGTTTCCACTTATGTCAATCAAACTCATAAGGTGTTGTCACCTTCCTTTTCTTTAGTGCCTGGCTTTGCGGATTTGTTGTCATCTTCAGGCTTATCCAACTGATCTTTATATGTTGGTAGACCAGCAAACGTAGTGACTGTATCTAAATCCTTTTTCATACTAAACATATTTTTATTCACATGAGCAGCCATCAACACTCGACCATCCGGATCCACCTGTAACCATAAACGTCGATGATTCCAATAGGAGCCAATTACTACACCAATCATGAAAATAACACCACCAACAAATAAAATTGGTATCGTACTATCTTTACGAATTGTAAAGTTTGATGAATTACGCATCTCTGCTCCTGCGAATTTCATTCTATATTTGTTTTCACCAAGTGGTTCAAGTGGTGGCTTTCTGATTTCTACAAAGCTTACTTCACCTTTTGGTGTTTCTGGTGTTGTCATTCTAAATAAAAATGCCGGATTATTTGGTATTGATGTTTTTGTCTGTGGCTCTCCATTTTCAAAACCATCAAAATCTGGCGTATAAACAAGAATTTGTACTGAGGAACCATTTCCTAAATCATATTCTTTTTTAGGATTTGTTAAATCAATTTCAATTTGACCTTGTGATTCTTCAGAAGCTTTATTCACTAAATTAAAATTCATCTGTCTCAATTCATTAAGACGATAATTCATTTGATACAACGCAAAACCGTTTTCTTTTAACGGGTGATTAACACGAATTGAGTAATCTCTCAATTTTTCAAGATTGTCTGAATCTCCTGGAAGAGCTCCCTCAGGTTGTTTGTATAATGTTATATCCGTTTGATAGTTCTTCGCCATAACATTTACACCTTGGCTCGCTTCCCCGCCCTGTTGCTTTTCGCCATGGGTTTCCAAAATAAATTTATTATTTTTAATAAAATACCCATCCATACCTGGTATAGCTCGTGTTTCACCTTCACGGATCCAAATCGTCTCATCCACATAAAAACCAGGTACTAAGCGCAACATAACACCTGTTAAAAAAATAATGAGACCGACATGATTTATGTATGGGCCATATCGAGCGAAGCGGCCGCGCTCTGCTAGCAGTGCACTTCCATCACGACGAACACGATATTTTAATTCGGACATTTTTTGCTCAACTTTATCAAGCGTTTCATCAGCGTTTGGCACTTGTCCTTCCGCAATGATCCGTTGGCGTTTCATGAAACTTTCATGACGTTTAACGCGTTGATTTTTTAAAGACTTATGCAAAGGTAACCCTCGGTCTAAACTCGCAACAATAATCGATATCGCAAGCATACCTACTAAAATTTGGAACCACCAAGTGTTGTATAAATGAGAAAGTCCTAAATTATTATAGAGTTTGCCTAATACACCGTACACTTTTTCATAATACTCTGCTTTGCTAGGCTCCGGGGCATTAACATATATCGCTTGCGGTAGAATTGTTCCGATTGACGCTGCGACCAACGTTATAATAATGAGGGCGATCCCCACTTTTACACTCGAGAAGAAATTCCAAATTTTATCAACAAATGTTGTATTATACGTTTTTGAACGAATTGCCGTTCCATCGTAACGCATATCAACAACTTTTGTCTGTTTACCTTCCTCAGTTAAAGGACGACCACATTTCTCACAAAGCTTCGTGCCATATGGGTTACTATGACCACAAGCACAAATGATGTTTTCCATAGTCATTACTCCTTATTTTGGCTTCACTAATTCCATGTACGAAGCAATTTTTGCCTCCGTCATTTCACCAGTAACGATTTTGGCTACTTTACCATCTGGATCAATAAGGAGAGTTGCAGGTAAATTACCTACATTGTAGGCAGTCATAACGCTTTTCGTTTTGTCGATAACTACCGGGAACGTTAACTCATATCTATCGACAAAATTCTGAACTTCAAAATCTGTTTGGGCAATATTGACCGCTAAAGTTTGTACACCCTGATCTTTAAAAGCTTTATACTGACGATCCATTGCAGGCATTTCCTTTTCACAAGGCTTACACCATGTTCCCCAGAAGTTCAAAAATACGCCCTGCCCCTTATAATCAGACAGTTTATGTTTCTCACCGTTTAAATCTACTAACGTGAAGTCTGGTGCTTTAGAGCCTACTGCTAATAACTCTACTTTATCTTTTGTCGCTGTACCGTATACCGTATAACCAATCGCTAACACTAAGACTGCCAAAATAATGGTACGAATGACGAGACGTTTTTTCTTTTTCTCCAAGTTAATAAACCCCCTATCAATTTCGGCTTAGAATAATCCCTATTGACGCAAAGCTTTTCCTACAAACATTCATATGTATAGTTTTTAACGTCTAATTTATACCATTTATTATGTTTGTCAATTTTTATATTTGTCATTCACTTGTGCGTCATACACCACCTGATAATTTGTGGAACCGATTTCATCAGGATAAAAACTAAATTAGGTGTACTATTCTCACCTATTATAGCAAAAGGAAACACAAACGCTTAGCTAATAATTATGAATGATTTATGAACGATTTCACTAATAAGAAAGTGAAAACATTACTATTACACATAGAAGTATTTCACTTTCTCTTAGAAAATGCTAATTATCCGATTTGTCCTGTCTCTGCTAGCACTCGTAATTGCTTCACTTCATGCTTTGTTAATTCACGATATTCTCCTGGAGCTAGTCCGAATAAATCTAAAAAGGCAAAGCGTTCACGTTTAAGTTTAACAACAGGTGTACCTATTGCCTCAAACATGCGACGCACTTGACGATTTCGTCCTTCGTGAATAGTAATTTCACAAATTGCCTTACCTGCTGTTTCATCAAATGAAGTCATACTCACTTTTGCTGGAGCTGTTTTACCATCTTCTAGCTTAATTCCACGTTGAAGCTTTTTTAAGCCCTCAATCGTCGGAACACCTTTAACACGAGCAATATATGTTTTGTCAATTTTAAACTTTGGATGTGTCAGCATATAAGAAAATTCACCATCATTTGTTAATAACAACAGGCCAGATGTATCATAATCGAGACGACCAACTGGGAAAATTCGTTGTGGGATATGCTTAAACAAATCTGTGACAGTTTTGCGTCCTTTGTCGTCTGTTACAGCTGATATCGTTCCACGTGGTTTATATAACAAGTAATAAACCTTATCCTCTTTCTCAAGCTTCACGCCTTCTACTTCTATCGTATCTGAGTTTGACACCTTTGTACCTAACTCACGCACTACGACTCCGTTCACTTTTACTTTACCTTCTACAATTAATTGTTCTGCCTTACGTCTAGACGCCACACCAGCATACGCAATAACCTTCTGTAATCTTTCCATTCTTTCACCTCTAATTTTCATTCACCTTGGTTTTAGACACCAAAATATAAACCTCATTCGTATAATTTGAATAAGGTTATTTTTCCCGCTAATCTGTGAAAATTATGTCATACTTTTATGCATTATTAAAGAAAAACTAATTATGCGAAAGTAATTAGATTATTTGAAATAATTTTCATCAACTAGTTTCTGGATAATTTGCACTTAAATTTTAAGGATCCTCAGTATAGCGTGGGTTGATTTTTGTACCGACCGGGTGCTTTCCTGGATGTGATCGGATTCGAATTGTCCCCAGGACTGCTTGACGGAGCAACACGGTGTCAGTCATTTTAGTAATGCCACAGGACGTGGCGTTCTAACACTGAGTTCCCTTATTTCTATAAGTGTCAGGACCCCATTGAAAGAGAACCACGTTCAAAGGTGGGAGTATTCTGCAGAATGAAAAATGTCCATAAATCACAGAACTGTCATCCCTAACTTTTGGCGTATTCTAATTTTAACCAACCCTTCCCATTTAAATTTGCTATCGGCTTTGAAATCTTTATAAAACATAAAAGCTACCCAATTTGGGCAGCTTTTCATAATTTCTAGGGTTCACTATATTTATTTTCGATTCTAAGCCCGTAGGACTTAATTCTTTATTAATAAATTGCTTCGCGCTTGATAGCTTTCCTGATAAAGATAATTCAATTGTTGAACCATCTTGCAATGTGAAAATCAGTTTTTCCGGAACACTCACACCATTCTTTTCTACAATAGTCTGTTCAACCTTCACTATATCTTCCCAGCTTATATAATCTTCTTGCAAACTAAAAAAATGATTCATATGAAGTCCTTTTGTATCAATGTATTGATAGTTTTTCATACATAAAAATATTAACGCGCCAGCGATTATAAACGATGTTCCCACGAGTCCACGTTGAATAATCTTCCTTTTTTTGTTTTAGGGTTCACTAAAAAATTGACTAATAACGTGACCGCTAACATGATCATAACTACCATCAATATAATATAGGCTGTAAAAAAAAGATCGAAAAAATAGGATTCCTTAGGTCGAAAGAGCAATTCTTGAACAGGATATAAGAAAATAACAGAAGCGATAAAGCTTGACAAGAATAAAATTATTATGACCCCTATTTGATACTGTCTACTGTTTGATTTAGTAGTCATAAATACTTCTCCACCTTCAATAGTATTTAAAAATTCGGAATTTTAAATCAAAACCACTCGGGTTTTATTTTACCTTATTATTTCTCATTTGTTAAATAAATCAAAATTATTTCAAACTCTACCGTAATATAACGGAGGGTACTGGCATTGACACACAAATGTTATCTCATAAAAAAAATCAGCGTATCGCTTTTAACGATCCGCTGATTCAACTTTTACTGGCACTGCATAAATACGCTCTTCACCGATAAAGATGGATAGTACACCTTCCATACGTTTTCTAGAAACATGTAATACTTGCCTTACACTTTCTTTTTCTTCTTTATTTAATTGCAAACGAATCGGTTGCTCTAAGCGAATAGATAGGTTTTTATTAACTTTATATTTACCTTTTTTCACTACCGTTTCAAGGCTGTAATCTCCCCAAACCTTGTTGGCAAAACTCCGATGCAGATTCCAATCATCGGATTCATTCAATGTGACAACAATACACGTTTGCCCATCCTTTTGGAAGGCGGTTGCAAGTGTCCGCCCAGCTACCTTTGTAAAGCCTGTTTTCCCGGCAAATGCTGAACCTTTTGCTGTTTTTAAGGCACTGACAGGTTGTGTCTCATCGTCTATTTCGATAGCAACCCCAGACCCTTCTCGTATTAAACGGTGCTTATTTTCCCATAACATCCCGTTTTCCGTATTGGCACGATATAGCACTGTGGAGGCAATCTTCTTGAAAGTTTTATTTTGAAGAGCTATTCTCAACATTTCAGCAGTATCCCTCGCTGACGATAAATGCTCATCATGATGCAAGCCAGACGGGTTCATAAATACTGTATTTGCGAGACCCGCAACAACAGCCCGTTCATTCATTAACTTTACAAACCCTTCTACCGATCCTCCAACATGCTCTGCTAAAGCTGTTGCAGCGTCATTTCCTGATCGTAGCATCAAACCATATAACAGTGTTTCTACCGTTACTTTTTCCCCTGCCTGCAAGTAAATAGACGAGCCCTCAGACGTTGCAGCCTTTGGTGAAATAACCACTTCATCTTGAAGATTGCTATTTTCAATAACAACGAGTGCTGTCCACATTTTTGTTAAGCTTGCAATGGGTAACCGGGCATCACTATTAGATCCATATAAAACACGTCCCGTATCACCATCTAAGACAGCATATCCGCTACCACCTCGAGCCAAACTGGTTTGTGGAAGCATTAACATTACCACGACTATCATGAACAATATTAAACGTACTAACCGATGCAACGAGCCACTCCTTATTAAAAGTAATAGGAAAATATAGATTATATTTATGTTTTAAGCTAAGCTTTATACCTTTAACTCATTCCGAACTGATTTACTTTACGCCGCTAAATGTTTCTTGGAATTTAGTCATAAATAAATCTGTTTCTTGCTCTGCTTCAACTAGCTCATCTTCAGGTAAAGACGGCATTTCTTCTATACTATTTAAACCAAAGTAGTTTAAGAATTCTTTCGTTGTACCATATAAGATTGCACGTCCTGTCCCTTCTGAGCGACCCACTTCCTTAATTAACCCCCTAGAAGCGAGAGTCTGTATTGGTCTTTCACATTTCACACCACGCAAATCTTCAATTGTTACGCGTGTAATTGGCTGTTTGTATGCCACGATCGCCAATACTTCAAGTGAAGCTTGAGATAATGATTGAGCAGTTGGATTTTCTACTAATCTTTGTATCGTATCTGCTAGTTCAGGTTTTGTGATAAGCTGATAAACGCTAGCTATTTCTTTTACCGTTATACCTCTAGATCCATCGTCTTCATATGCCGTTTTCAATGCCTCCATTGTCTCTACGACTAACTCTTCCGGTTCTACTAAAAGTTGTGATAATTGTTTAATGGTTAAGCCATCGTCACCAACAACAAATAATAAGGATTCTATTTTACTCTGTAGCATCTTTGTTTTCGTCATCATCCCATTCCTCCTTCTGTAATGTAACTGTTAATTCTTCAAAGTTACCATCTTGCTCTACGATGACTACCTGACGTTTCATCAATTCAAGAATAGATAAAAACGTCAGAATAAGCGTTGGCTTATCTTCATAGGGAAATAGCTCAAAAAATGATGCACGTCCACCTGTAAATCGTAATGAATCGACAACCGAACGCATTTGATCTTTCACAGAGCGTTCCTGTCTTGCTACAGTTGTCTTTAGTGGTTTTTTTAATTTTTTTCGACGCATTAGTTTTTGAAAGGCTCCAAGCATGTCATAGATGTTGACGTTTAAATCAAATAACGCCATTTGCTCATCTGAGGCTAATCCAGATAAATCTGCTGGTGGCCGTGTAAACACCTGTGCCCGATCTGTTTCAAGCTCTTGCAGGCTACTTGCTGCTTCTTTATATTTCTTATACTCTATTAAACGTAGCACCAGTTCTTCACGAGGGTCTGGACCGTCAACTTCTAATTCAGCTTCGTCAAGCTCACCTTCATGGATTGGCAAAAGCATACGACTTTTAATAGCCAATAATGTTGCTGCCATCACTAAATATTCACTAGCCTCATTTAACTCCAGTACTTGCATAGCATGTATATGGTCGATATATTGTTGAGTAATTTCAGCCATTGGAATATCATAAATATCAATTTCCAATCTGTTAATTAAATGTAATAATAAATCAAGAGGCCCTGAAAAGGCTTCTAATTTCACTTCATAAGACATTGTTTTACCACCCTGAGATTATATGTTCTTTTAGTATAGTAGAAAGGAGTCTAAAATGCATCCACAGCACCATACTTTATTTATCGACTACTGTTCTTTTTTCAATGGTAATCACGATTTTTTTGAATGCCATGAAGTCCTTGAGGAATACTGGAAAGATATTGCTCCAGGTGATAAAAAGCATCCACTCGTTGGATACGTACAGCTTGCAACCGGTTTATATCATTGGCGACGTAACAATTATATTGGCGCTGCGCGAATATTAGAAAAATCGCTCAAAAATTTCCAATATAATAAGGGACATTTATTTTTTGATGAAATCGACTACGAAATACTACTAACTCAACTAGCAGATGCACTTTCTGCTACCCAGAAGGGCAAGTCCTTTCAAGCATTTCAGCTTCCTCTTTCACCTACATTGGAGGAATTAGTATTTGCTCGCATGAAGCTTTTACCATCAACTAGCTCTAACTATCTTCTTCATAAACATATGCTTCGAGATCGCTCACATATTCTTGCAGAGCGTCAAGAAAGCAAACAAAGAAAAAGCAGACGTCAATGATCGTCTGCTTCTCCATCGATACAATTTATACATTTGTGAACAATATTACGTGTTTCCTCCGTTGCAAGCACACTTTCATAGTGACCAAGTTCTGCCACTTCCTGTAGCATTTCCTTCGCAACACCTTCACCTCTATATGAAGGGACAACGGAAACATGTTGAATCGTAGCTATATTATCACTATTTGTTACAAGTCCAACAATACCAACATACTCATCGTTCTTTTTCCATAAATATAAAACCCAATTATTATCATTTTCATAGGAGTGGATTGTCTCTTTGAGCTTTTTTATGTCTTTTTCGTTAGGCATAAACGAGAGTAGCCCCATTGCTATTTTCTCGAAAGCTTTCTTATATCGAATTAACATATTTGTCTATTCCCTCATTTTCTAGCTGTACATAATCTTTGACTATCCTACACGATTTGTACTTTTACCGCAAGTCCATTTCTGTCTTACGAACCAGGTCCGAGAATACCTTTAGACGCCAATACCCAATAGACAACGCCCCACAACAAAATAAAAGTTGAAATGGACGCTAGTAATACCCATTTGTTTTTTCTCATATTTACTCACCCTTTTTTAACGTTAGCGGGAGATCGTTCTGTACAATATCTTCATAACTTTCGCGTCGAATTGCTAATTGATGTTTGCCATCTTCTACAAATACAACTGCTGGTCGTGGCACACGATTGTAGTTACTCGCCATAGAATATCCATACGCACCAGTACAGAAGATTGCTAGCACATCACCAGAAGCAGCTTCTTGAAGCTTAGCATCAATAATTAATTTATCACCTGATTCACAAAGTTTACCAGCCACTGTATATGTTTCGCTTTTCGATTCATCTGCTTTACTCGCAATGATCGCTTCGTACTTCGCATCATATAAAGCCGGACGGATATTATCACTCATACCACCATCGACAGCAATATATTTACGAACATTAGGTACTGTTTTTTGTGAACCAATTGTATAAAGAGATGTTCCTGCATCCCCTACAAGTGATCGCCCTGGTTCAATCCAAATTTCAGGCATCGTTAGACCAAGTACAGTAGCTTTAGTCTTTACAACTGTAATCATATCCTCTACATATACTTGTGGCTCAAGCGGTGCATCTTCCTCAGTATAACGAATTCCGAAGCCCCCACCTAAGTTTAACACAGTACACGTAAAATCGTGAGACTTGTTCCAATCCGAAATTTTATCAATTAGTTTTTCTCCTGCTAAGCCAAAGCCCGCTGTGTCAAAAATTTGAGAGCCAATATGGCAGTGTAATCCTAGAAGCTCTAGATATTCATGTTTAAAAGTTTGTTGGAAAGCTTCATCTGCTTGACCATTATTTAAGTCGAAGCCAAATTTTGAATCCGCTTGACCTGTCGTAATGAAATCATGTGTATGTGCCTCCACACCTGGTGTGACACGTAGTAAAATACGCATTTTTTGCTGACGGCGCTCTGAGATTGCTTGTAAAAGTTGAATTTCATAGAAGTTATCCACGACAATACAACCAATTTTTGAGTCAAATGCTAATTCTAGTTCAGCAATGCTTTTATTATTACCGTGGAAATGAATGCGCTCCGGAGGGAATCCAGCTTTTAAAGCTGTAAATAATTCTCCACCAGAGACAACATCTAAAGATAAATTTTCTTCTGCCGCTAATTGGTACACAGCTACACATGCGAATGCTTTTGAAGCATAAGCTACTTCTGCTTTTACACCTAGTTTTTTAAACGTATCTATAAAGCCGCGCGCACGCTTACGAATAAGTGCTGTATCATACACAAATAAAGGTGTACCATACTCTTTTGCAAGCTCTAATGTATCTACCTGTCCAATCGTTAAATGACCATCTTCAGAAATCGCTTGTGTTCCATATAAATGCATGTGCATCTCTCCCTTTTCACATCGTTCCATCATGTGATACATTGCACCTCATTTTAGAAAGATTTCGGGCAATTTAGCCTACAATCCTTATTTAGAGGGATATTGCTTCATTCAACAAGTTGCCACATATGTTTTAGCACGTGGTGAAGCTTTTGATGAATGAAGACAATTTTCGCAAAAATCACAAAATACTATATGTGAACTTTATCACATGAAAAAAACGAGTGCAACGGCTTCTATGATCTTTTTCGCTGTTGGGAGTCGACAACATATGGCCTCAATGCATCAGCTGTCATCGGGAAACGAACAAGTACGCGAAGCATCGCATTTGGGAAGAACGGAATAAGTGGCCATAAATATGGCGCTTGCATCGGACGTAATGAACATAAATACGTAAATATTATGAAGATCCCGATAAATAACCCATTAACTCCCCAAATTCCAGTCATTATTAACAGCACTAGTCTAAAGAGTTTAATGGAAATACCCAGCTCATAAGATGGAATAATAAATGTCAGAATAGCTGAAACGGCTGTATATAACACTACCTCTGGCGTAAATACCCCAACATCAATAGCGATTTGACCAATAATTACACCTGCAACCAACCCCATCGCAGTGGATAATGGTGATGGGGTATGAATGGCGGCCATCCTCAAAAACTCTATCCCAATATCACCAATAAGTACTTGTAGCAAAAGTGGGATATGTGATTTTTCCTTAGCACCTAAAAAGGATAGCCCATCTGGTAAAAATACCCCGTGCGTTGCACATAAATACCATAATGGCAATAATAATAAACCCATAATCGCTCCGAAATAGCGCATAAAACGGACAAAGGTTCCGACTGTTGGCGCTTGTCTATACTCCTCAGCATGCTGCAACAAATGAAAAGCAGTTGCAGGTACAAGAATGACAGAAGGAGACGTATCGACAATAATGGCTATATGGCCTTCAAGTAAATGTGCTGCGGTAATATCTGGTCGTTCCGTATAACGTACAAAAGGAACTGGATGGAACTTCTGTTTAAACAGCCATTCTTCTAATGATTTATCAGTCATAGTCAAACCATCATGATGAATTTGTGCAATGCGCCGTCGCAATTTATCGAGCGTTTCATCATTCGCAATACCTTTTATAAACGCTAGAGCGACATCGGTTTGACCAATTTCGGATATTTTATGTAGCTCGAAACGTAAATTACTATTGCGAATTCGTCGACGAATCAAAGCAGTATTTTGAGAAATACCTTCAACAAAACCGTCCCTAGATCCTCGAATTACCTTTTCATTGTCAGGCTCCTCTGGGGAACGTCCTGGATAACTTCGTATCTCTGCAACAAAACCGTAACCACTTTTAGTTATAAAGACTACTTGCCCACTTAATATCGCTAATAAAATGGCTTCACGCTTTGTTTCCTCTGAACGACCTTGGTAATTGAAATAGGCTTCAAAATACTCCTTTTCATCCTCAATATCAACGTCCTCATCAGGCAACATATTAGTGAGTAATTGCGTTAACACAACTCCATCCACAAGTCCGGTTACATATGCGCAAAGAACCGGCAAATCTTTGACAAACAGATGCTTTATGCTAATGTCAAATGATTCGCCGTCTCCAAACTGTTCTTTAAGAAAATCTTCGGCTTCTTCTAAGCTGTTAAATAGTTTATCTTTATCTGTCATGCTGTCACCATTTTCTTAAATGTCTTTTTTTACTTCTTCCTCTTCAACTGTGGCACTTGTGGCCATCCAAGTTTTCAATTGGGCAAGAATTTTTTTCTCTAATCGTGATACCTGAACTTGTGATATGCCTAGCCTGTTGGCAATTTCAGTTTGGGTACAATCTGAGAAATATCGTAAATAAATAATGGATTGCTCTCTAGGCTCAAGCCTTGTGAGCACCTCTTTTAGTGGAATATAGTCAAATGGCTGCTCAGATTTTTCGTCCTTCATCTGATCCATTAATGTAATAGAATCCCCTTCACTCTCATACAATTGTTCATGCAAGGAAGCTGGATCTCTCAATGCATCTGAAGCTGTTACAATTTCCTCAGTTGTAACACCAAGAACTTGCGCTAATTCATGAATGGTTGGTGGATGCTCATTATTTTTAATGAATTCATCAGTTGCATGACGAATTTTAAAATTAAGCTCACGAATAGAACGGCTAACCTTCACCATTCCATCATCCCTTAGAAAGCGCTGAATTTCTCCGATGATCATTGGTACAGCATATGTCGAAAATTTAACATCATACGTTAGATCAAATTTATCCACAGACTTCATAAGCCCGATGCAGCCAATTTGAAACAAATCCTCGAGCTCCACGCCCCTGCTTGTAAAGCGTTGGACAATAGACCACACAAGCCTCGTATTCCCTTCAATCATTCGTTTACGAGCCTCATGATCGCCCTGTTGTGCACGCGCAATTAAATCTCGCATTTCTCCCTGTGACAATAGCTTATCGGACGACTGTTCTAGCGGCTTCACAATCGCAGCCTCACATTACCGGTGTGCGAACCGAGTAAAATTTTTTCGTAAATGTGACAGTTGTACCTTCTTGCCACTTGGACATGACTGTCAACTGATCTGAAAAACTATCCATAATAGTAAAGCCCATACCCGAACGTTCCATCTCACTTTTCGTCGTAAACAACGGCTCCATTGCCCGACTTACATCCTCTATACCTAACCCTTTATCCATAACAGACACCGTTACAATTTCATCCTCACGCTTTGCATGAACTGTAACAACACCCTTACCATCCTCTTCATAACCGTGAATAATGGCATTAGAAACGGCCTCTGAAACAACCGTTTTAAATTCGGATAGCTCATCAATAGTTGGATCTAATTGTGCGATAAAGCCGGTCACAGCTACACGCGCCAAGGCTTCATTTTCACTAATTGCTAAAAAAGTTAATGTCATTTCGTTATCCATTTACAATCCCCCTAACTCGATCAATCGCTTCTTCTTCTGTTGCTTCCATCATCCACGGCCCTAAACCTGAAAATTGAAATACTTTTCGCATTGTCGGCGATGGATTCAATAATATCGTCCGCCCAGCGACTGCCTCTAACTCACGCATCCGACCAAGCACTAAACCTACACCTGAACTATCCATAAAAGAAAGCCCCTCTAGATTCCAAATAATAGTCGTTACAGTACCTTGAAAAATTGCTGTAGAAATTTTAGCTCGAATTTGCTCTACTGCATGATGATCGAGCTCCCCAAATAAACGTATAACCACTGTCTCTCTTGTTACCATTTCTAACTGAAAATGCATGAACATCGCCTCCTCCTCGTGCAATTCCACATTCAATGTGGTGATTCCTTGCGGCTGACAGAACTAGTGCAAAGTCTTCCGAAATAGTGGCAAATCGACATACTTATAGCTTTTTAGGTTATTTGCAGTATGGGATAAATCAACATTTTTTAAACATAGCTGACACTTTTCACAAGAATTATTATTATGTTAGAGGTGAGAGGCGTGAGTAGAAATTTGGTGGTAGTGGTTGTCAGGGAGGGGCAGGGGAGCGGTTTTGTATGTCGAAGCGTGGTGACCGGTTTTGGCCTTCGGAGCGGGGGGTGGCCGCCGGGGCGGGCGGGGGTGTCGGAGCCGGGTAACGGGTCTGTCTGTCGAAGAGGGTTGGGCGGTTCTTCGGTGGCTTTGGTGGTTCTATCCACGACTTTGGCGGTTCTATCCACGACTTTGGCGGTTCTATCCACGACTTTGACCATTCTATCCACGACTTTGGCGGTTCTATCCACGATTTTGGCTTTTCTTCCGTCGCTTGGACTCTTCTTTCCATCGTTCTGACTTCTTTCCTTCGTTTCGGCCCTACTTTCCGTCGCTTCAGCTTTTCTTTCCGTCGCCTGGACTCTTCTTTCCGTCGCTTCAGCCCTTCTTCCCGCCGCTCTAACTCTAGGTTCCACCGCTCCACCCTTCGCTTTTCAGAACAAAAAAGCGAGAATCCCCTTTTATTAAAGAGAATTCTCGCTTTCATATTTATTTATGCAATTGTATAAGCTTTCTGTACTTTTTCGATTGTTTCCTCATCAATTTGACCATTTGAATATAAATAAGCAATCGTTTCGCCAGTACGAACGTTGTCACCTTTTTTGGCAACCAATTGAATACCGGCATCATAATCAAGCTCTGATTCCTTCGTTAATCGGCCTGCACCAAGACCAACGCTAGCTTCTCCGATTAATAGTGCGTTAATCGTCCCTACAGTACCTTCAGCAGATGCGTTAACAGCTACTTTATTTGCTGTGTCTTTTTGTAGGATATCTGCTAAATCGCCGCCCTGTGCTACGATAAATTCCTCGAATTTTGCAGCGGCTGAACCATCTTCTAATACGCGTTTAACAGCCGCTGTTGCTTCGGCCTCATTCACTCCAGCTGCAACTTGGTACATCAGCGAAGAGATAATAATACATTCTTCTAGCAAGTCTTCGTGCGTTTCGTCCATACGTCTATTTAATAAAGCAACTGCTTCTACTACTTCAAGCTTATTGCCAATCATTTTACCTAGTGGATTATCCATATCACTAATATGCGCGACTACTTTACGTCCTAGCTTTTCACCGATTGCAGTCATCGTATCAGCTAAAACTTGTGCTTCTTCTTCTGTTTTCATAAATGCACCTGAGCCACATTTAACATCTAGTACAATGCCGTCTGCACCACTTGCTATTTTCTTACTCATGATAGACGCGGCAATAAGTGGAGTTGAATCGACAGTACCTGTCACATCTCGCAACGCATACAATTTTTTGTCAGCTGGTACAAGGTTGCCTGTTTGACCAGCAACTGCAATTTTATGTTGATTGACATTATCGATAAATTCTTGTGATGAAAGCTCTGTTTTAAAGCCACGAATCGATTCTAATTTATCGATTGTCCCACCTGTAATGCCTAGACCCTTACCACTGAATTTTGCCACAGGTATATCTAGTGCAGCAATGATCGGAGTGACAATTAGTGTAACTTTATCGCCTACACCGCCAGTTGAATGCTTATCAATTTTAAAACCTTCAATAGATGATAAATCAATAACATCTCCAGATTCTATCATTGCTTTTGTTAAATAAAATGTTTCATCATATGTCATGCCCAATAAACGGATTGCCATTAGTAGGGAACTTGCTTGATAATCAGGAATTGCACCAGTAGTGTAACCCTCTACAAAATACTGTATTTCAGCCTGTGATAGCTCTTTGCCTTGCTTTTTCTTTTCAAACAGCTGTGCCATATTCATATCTATAATCCCCCTTACTTCAGATCATTTAAGAAGCTTTTACCAAACTTTGGTGCTTCTACTTTGAAGTTTTCTGCAACTGTCGCTGCGATATCTGCAAAAGTTTCACGAAGTGCTAGCTCACTACCACCATTAAAGCGTGGTGAATAAACAATTAACGGTACATATTCACGTGTATGGTCTGTCCCTGGGAATGTTGGGTCATTTCCGTGGTCCGCTGTAATGATTAGTAGATCATCTTCTGTCATTACCTCAGTAATCTCTGGTAAACGTGCATCAAATTCTTGTAATGCGTTACCATAGCCTATAGGGTCACGACGATGCCCAAAATTCGCATCAAAGTCTACTAAGTTCAAGAAGCTTATACCATGGAAATCACGACGTACTACCTCTGCAAATTTATCCATACCATCTGTATTATTTTTCGTACGTACTGCATCAGTAACGCCTTCACCGTTGAAAATATCAGAAATTTTCCCAATTGCGATAACGTCTAAACCTGCATCCTGTAAGACATTCATCGTTGTACGACCAAATGGTTTTAACGCATAGTCATGACGATTAGAAGTACGCGCGAAGTTTCCAGGTGTACCGATAAATGGACGAGCAATTACACGACCAACTAAATATTCTGGTTGTAATGTTAGCTCACGAGCAATTTCACAAATTTTATATAATTCCTCTAATGGAATAATTTCCTCATGTGCAGCAATTTGCAAAACAGGGTCAGCAGATGTATAGACAATAATCGCTCCTGTCTCCATATGTTCCTTGCCAAAGTCCTCGATTACTTGTGTTCCGCTTGCAGGTTGATTGCAAAGAACTTTGCGGCCTGTACGTTTTTCAAGCTCTGCAATAAGCTCAGCTGGGAACCCTTCCGGATATACCTTAAACGGTTTATCGATATTTAACCCCATGATTTCCCAGTGCCCTGTCATCGTATCTTTACCAACAGATGCTTCTTGCATTTTTCCGTAGAACGCTTTTGGTTTGTCAGTAGCTTGTATACCTTGTAATGGTTCAATATTCGCTAAGCCGAAAGACTCCATATGTGGCATTGTAAGCCCATTCATTTTTTCAGCGATATGTCCAAGAGTATGTGAACCTACATCTCCAAAATTCGCTGCGTCTGGAGCTTCACCAATCCCAACTGAGTCCAATACAACTACATGGATTTTCTTAAATGGTTTATTCATAATTTTGCCTCCTACTCTCATGTCTCTATTTTACCAAAAAAGCTCGAAAAATAAAGGTCAGACCTCCTACTAATTTTAAGCACGTGGATGAAATTGCTTATAAACCTCTGATAGTCGGGATTTACTAATATGTGTATAAATTTGCGTTGTGGAAATATCCGCATGCCCAAGCATCTCCTGTACTGCACGTAAATCCGCACCGTTCTCCACTAAATGCGTTGCGAAAGAATGGCGTAATGTATGTGGTGTTAGTTCATGTTGGATGCCTGCTTTTAAAGCATGCTCCTTCATTAATTTCCAACAACCTTGCCTTGTTAAACGTTTTCCTCTTTGATTAATAAAAAAAGCATCCGTTTTTGGGTACTTTCCTTGTAATTGACTCCGTGCGCCATCTAAATAAGTACTTAATGCAGAAAGCGCGCTTTTTCCAAGGGGAATGATTCGCTCCTTGCCTCCCTTACCAAAAACACGCACAAAGCCCATCGTTAGGTGAATATCAGTTAAATCCAATGCAATTAGTTCACTAATGCGCATCCCTGACCCATATAATAGTTCTAGCATTGCCACATCCCGAATGCCCTGTGGTTTGCTTCGATTTGGTGACGCTAATATAGCTTCAATTTCTTCAATTGAGAGGACATTTGGTAGCTTTTGCTCAATGATTGGCATTTCTAAATGAACTGTCGGATCTGTTTCAGCTCGCTTTTCTCGAAGTAAAAATTGGTGAAAACTACGAATGGAGGAGATATGGCGGGCAACAGTACGACTTGTCTTTCCTTGCATTCGCAACTGCTCTAAATGACGCAAAATGGTCGTCCTTTCCACTTTACGAAAGTCAGACATCCCTTCCGTTTCCCGCAAAAAATTCACGTAATTTTCTAAGTCTCGGCGATAGGATGCTAATGTATTATCAGATAATTGTCGCTCTACTTGGATAAAATGGATATAATCCTCTATTGCATATTGAAATTCATTCATCATAGCGCCCCCTTAACATTCTACTATCTTCCATATTAACATGTTCAATAAACCAAATGCTTGCTCCACAAAAAAAACCTCCCTTCACGCATCGTGTAAGAGAGGTAGTTCATTTATTTTTTTAATTGATACTGTCGCAAATAACCACCTGCGGCAAAACTTGCAGAAGAGACGATCAAAACAAGTAAAGCTGTCAAAATGATATCAAATGAAAATGAAAACTGGATGTAACCATCGGAAGCTGTAAAATCGAGCTGGATATTCACAAAATAAATAATCATTAACTGTAACGCTGTAAACAAACCTGCAAAAATCAAACATTCTTTCCAATTCATACGATGGACAATATATAATATATAGCCAGCTGCACTTATCAATACGATCGTGATTAGTACTAAAATAAATGATGGCAATAACGAATATTTTTCCCCTTCAAATAAACTATTATATAAATAAGACTGATATACTTCAGATTTTTCATTATCAAAAAGGCTGTAAGTGATGTTCTCTGAAAAACCATCTAGTGATGCATTCATGTGAAGCTTTGAAAAGAACGTACATATCCAATTCCAAGTCCCCATATAAATACTGCTAAAAATTGAAACAGTTTCTGATTCTAAAACATTTTTATCCAAACTAAAATAAATGTTCGAGAAATTAATAAGCAACCCAATTAATGTAATGGCTACCGAAAACATAGCATACTGCACATATTTTACTTGATAGCTTAATTTTTCAATAATAGATTTATTAAAGTAAGTTAAAATTGCTGCAAACCCAAATATTACAATTGATAAAATAGTCGCCGAGAGAATCATATCCAAAACAGAATAATTCATTGACGCGTCAATCATAAATAGCCCTTTAGTTTCTACTTGACCAAGCTTTGTACTGAACTTTGATATGAAAGAAATAACTAACATCACAATAACATAGACAATTGTTGAATAAAGAATCCCTTGATACAAAGGCCAATTATTTTTCCGTGCAAGAATACCGTAAATTACACCACCTATTACTAAAGCAATGAAAGGAATGAACATTAGCCCAAATAACACATTGTCCATAGATATATGCAAAGAATTATTAGTAAAACCTGCGTCTAAAACAACATTCCATTCTGCTTTAACATTATGAACTACTGTCACTAAGCTTGGAAGTGAAAGTATTTTAGGTATATTTAGTCTGACACCAAACTCTTTATATATATTATCCTCTAACTCTGAAGGGTCACTCATAATTGCTTTAACGATCGCTGATTCTTCATGATCTAAATCAGCCGTTACTACATCTAGCAAGCTATTTTTTGCAATGAATGTAAACATAAATATTAACAAAATGGACACAACAATAGGAACAAAAAATAATGGGTTATTTTTAAAGAAATTCACTTTTTCCTTTGAAGCATTCTTTAATTCTTGACCTTTTATATTCCCCATGTTTGGTACATTCACATTTTTTAACGTTTCGCTTATTACTTTATTGAATGTCGTTTTTTGCTCAACTCTTTTAATAGTTATCTCACCACATTGACTACAAAACGAGCCTGATTCTTCGTTTTTTGTGCCACAAGATAAGCAAAAATCATTCGTTGCATATGTATGTTTAAATGGCTCTTTCTCAATAACTCCATTTGTCTTAGGGCAATATGTAAAATAATTAGGATGTTGCTCGTGACAATGCCTACAAGTCATTATAGTGCCCCCTGTTTCATACCACAGCATGGACAAAATAAAGCGGATTCATGTATTTCTTCAGAACAGCTTTGGCATGATTTATACACAGTATTTGGATCAATATAAGTAGGATTCAATGTACCACAATTCCCGCAGAATTTTGCATTCCCGCCAAGTTGTTGCATGCATTTTGAACATTGTTGTGATGCCGCGTTTATATTTGCTATCTGCTTACCATATCGGTAGATTAAGCGATCCTGCGACGCAATTCCTAAAGAAATCTCTGACAATTCATCATGATTGAGTTCTTGATTTAATAATTGTAAATGAACCAATTCTCCTAATTTAACAATCAGTTCCATTCGCTTATCTTTCGCCAATTTTAAGCCATTTTTTAAATCCTTTAACTCCATTGTACTTATATCTTTCATATCAATCATATATACACTTCCTTCACTATTTCTGTTGTTACCATCCCTAATAGTATCCATTTTTTATTATTTTTTCAATAAGTTATTCTTTATTCTTCCATTTTACATGGTATATTTATATTATATTTACAAAAAAGGAGTTTTATAATGCGCGAATGTCAGAGTTGTGGAAAACAAGTAATATCGAACGAGAAATTTTGTTTAGAATGTGGTACTAAACTCCCACCTACTCGTTCTGAGGAATCAGAAATTATAGCAAACGTCCCAAAACAACAAACCTATTTCTCAGAAACATCCCACAAAAAAGAACCTATGAGCACAACAAAAAAGGTTATCATTAGTAGTATTTTTGCTATACTAGCATTGCTAATCGGTGGGCATTTTATTATTAAAAGCCAGATAGACCCTAAAAAACAGCTAGCTGATCTGAACAATTATTTTTCTGATGAAAATTATGAAAAATTCGCCCAATCATTCCGATTTCCTGAAGATACAATCATTGATAATAAAGCATTTTATAATTATATGAAGGATCAAAATTGGACAAAAAATATTAATCCTGTGTTAGAGGAAAATTTGAATGAATATATGGAAAAAGGTTATACCGAACCTGTAACAAATAAGGATGATTCGAAACTAATTACGATAAAAGAAAACAATTTCTTAATATTCTACAAAAAATATACATTTGATATTCAACCAATTGAATTAAGTGTACATACTATTAGTCCTGTTAAACTTGACACAAAATTTAAATTAGGAGAATTGGTTTCTACTGATTTATCTGATGAAACAGAAAAAGTCGGTAAGTTCGCCCCTGGAATTTACAATTATAGTTTAGCGTTAAAAGATGAATATTTTCAAAATGAAATTAAAGATCAGCTAATAATTTCTAATAATGAAGAGAACAAAAAAATGCTTTCAATAGATCTTGCAGATTATCAGGTACATCTTACATCTGATATTGAAGATGCAATTGTATTTATCAACGGAAAAAGTACGGGAAAAAAAGCACAAGATGTTAAGCTTTTCACTGCAAAACTAGATGATTCTGTTAAAGTACATGCTGTTAAAAAAGGTCAAGATGGTCAAGAAGAGAAATCCGAAATAATAACATTAAATAATCCGCAACATCATCTTCAATTTGGCTCTATACAGACTAAACAAAGAGCTGAAGCCGAAAAAAAAGCAAACCAACAAGCATTGCAAACTTTCCTTTCTGAATATGAAGACGTGGCTCGCTCCCTCTTCTATGATTTTCGTAATAACTACAAGTACGCTTTAGATAATGCTGATTTTAGTTATGTTCAGGATTATTTTTTAGAGGGTACACAAATACGAAGAGATTACAGTAAATTCGTAACGGATCATATCACTTTTGATTACTATTCCTATGATTTCAAGTCTAATATGATTGACAAGGTATATGCTACGGATCCATCAACAATCATTCTTGATTCGACGGAAATTTTTGATTTTTACCTAACAGAAGATGGTACTTGGTCATACCAGCGCGAAAAACGTTACACAATGAAACTATCAAATAATAGATTACTGATTACAGACATCCAAGACCGTTCAAAAGTTATTAAAACTAAAATTTCAGATTAAAAAAACGTCCCAAAAAGTCATAAAACTTTTTGGGACGTCTTTTTTACTTTTCTTCTGATACTTCGTCGTTTTTATCATGACAGCGCCAGCAAATGCCGTGGAAAGTTAATCGGTGGTCCTTTATAATAAAATTCCAACGTCTTTCAACAACGGCTTCCACGTCTTCAAGTAAATCTTCCTGAATTTCATCAACCGCACCACATTCGATACAAACAAGATGATGGTGGAAATGCGCAGCTCCCTCTTGGCGTAAATCATAGCGCGAAACGCCATCGCCAAAGTTGATTTTGTCGACAATTTTGAGCTCAGTTAGTAATTCTAACGTTCTATAGACAGTCGCTAGACCAATTTCTGGTGCTTTTTCTTTTACTAAAAGGTAAACATCTTCTGCACTTAGGTGGTCTTCCTCGTGCTCAAGCAGTACAGCAACTGTTGCTTCTCGCTGCGGCGTCAGCTTATAACTAGCACTATGCAACTGTTTTTTTATACGATCTATTCGGCTCTCCATGTGACGCCCCCCTAAACTCTTCTCATTATACCAAAGTAATAAATCCTATTACAAGGTAGTGAGTAGATTTCGAATTTGCTTTTGTATGTTTTTACCTGACGAGCAATTATGCCTCGGCATAATTGCGTCCGGAGGCTTTGGGCCAACGTGATGTTGGTCACTCAGCCGTCGCCACAGGTCGTGGCGTTCTTAGACTGAGTTCCTCTAGCAGGTTTTAGGACACCCGCTGAAAGAAGATAAATTCCCGTGAATTGTATCTATTATTTAATTACATAAGAAATAACAATAAACTCAGCCACTATTATGATGAAAAATGCGAAAAAATTCAACAAAATTGTCCGACCATGTATCATTTTTCCGATTTTTCTTTTTGACCAAGCTGGTACAAGTAAATTACATAGGACTAGCAACAATATACAATAGATGAGCTGAAATGGAAACCACCAAATCGTATAAACCCAGAAAGCTTCAAGTTTTTGTAATAAAAAAACCGAGCTAAAGCCAAAAAAGGTTGCACGTATCGCCACTGTAACACGTACTAAAACCTTCAGGAGACTATGTGTTGCAAGCAATAGTATAAGAGCGATTGAAACAGCAACAGGTAACACTAAACGAAATAGAGAATGCCTGTCCCCATTTATTAAACGAGGCTCTATAAATGAAATAAAAGGCTCCGCATTCGGCCCACCAATAATATGAAATAAGATTACGCCACAAACGAAACTCACCGCAATAATAGATGCGTGATAAAATATAGACACCGTACGAGACATAAACATGCTCCTTTTCTATCAAGGTTTGTACAGCTTATGCTCGTCCGCTTCTATTATGCAAAAGATTATTTTCTTATTGTGCTGCAAGCCAAAGTACTGCAAACGCTGTTTTAGCGTCGTATATACGCTCATCTGCAACCATTTGCCCCGCCTCTTCCAACGAAACTTCTACTAATTCGACAAATTCATCCTCATCTAGATCTGCTTTGTTTTCAATTTTGTATAAATCTTTTGCTACAAATAGATGGATGATCTCATCTGCGAAGCCCGGGGATGTTGCAAACGCTTGTAAATACGTTAAGCTTTGTGCACC
Source organism: Lysinibacillus sp. NPDC056959 (assembly GCF_042674095.1). Classification (NCBI taxonomy): domain Bacteria; kingdom Bacillati; phylum Bacillota; class Bacilli; order Caryophanales; family Bacillaceae; genus Lysinibacillus; species Lysinibacillus sp. NPDC056959. The sequence goes on from NZ_JBHURE010000010.1 coordinate 77,822, forward strand.
GTAACCTGTTTCTTCCTCCAGTTCACGTCGCGCCGTCACAATCGGCTCCTCACCAGGTTCAAGCTTACCAGCTGGAATTTCAACAATTGAACGTTCTAAAGCTTTGCGATATTGCTCCACTAATACTAACTTTCCTTCATCGGTAATAGCAATAACTGCCACTGCACCAGGATGCTTTATAATTTCTCTTTTTGCAACATTACCATTCGGTAAAGTGACATCGTCAACTTGTAGTTTCACAATTTTCCCGTCATAAATGGGTGTAGTCTTTGTCGTTTTTTCTTCAAACTTTTTCATTGACTATAACCTCGCTTGTTCTTCAGATATGTTCATTGTACCATTACAAGTAGAGAAATCGAAGGAGGGCATTGGTATGAAAAAAAGACAGCTTGGCTCAAGTGACTTGTTTATTTCAGAGATTAGTTTAGGGGGCATGTCTCTTTCGACAGATAAGATAAAGGCTTCTAAAATCGTCGATATGGCATTAGATGCAGGCATTAATTACATCGATACAGCCGATTTATATGATTTTGGGGCAAATGAAGAAATGATCGGCGCTATTTTAGGAAAGCGCCGTCAAGATGTTATAGTCGCGTCGAAAGTGGGTAATCGATGGACAGAAGGTGTAGAAGGTTGGCATTGGGATGCATCTCCGTCTTATATAAAGGAGGCTTTACATGCTAGCTTAAAACGTCTAGGTACTGATTATATTGATGTTTACCAATTACACGGCGGTACAATAGAGGACGATTGGGATGGAATTATCGACACTTTTGAAAATTTGAAAAAGGATGGATTAATTCGAGAATATGGTATTTCCTCTATTCGCCCAAATGTACTAAAGCGTTTTTTACCAGCAAGCTCTGCAAAAAGTGTCATGATGCAATATAGTGCTTTAGATCGTCGTCCAGAGGAATGGCTCGACTTTATCGCAAATGAAGGGGCTTCCGTTGTAACGCGTGGGACTGTTGCAAAGGGTTTACTAACGAATAGTTGGAAAGAACGTTTACAGCGTGTCAATGGCTTTAACACTTACACAGCGGACGAATTAACAGCAACATTAACAGGTTTAGCTTCACATTATGACGATTTACATGCACTAGCAATCGCCTTTAATCTAAAGGAATCTACTATCGCCTCAACAGTAATCGGTGCAAGCTCACAAGAACAGCTGGCGCAAACACTAGTTGCCTATGAAAAAATTGATTCGATAATAGATTTTAAAGCTATCAAAGAGCTAACGAAAGCCGAACAATATATGGATCACCGATGAAAAAATGGCTTATCTTAATCGTATTTTTAGTAGTACTTGCGATTTCCTCCAGTATGACCTATGAGCAACAGTCTATTATTCCTGAGTTGGAGCAGATATTAGTAAATAAGCCGTTTGAAAAGCAATTATCTGTTTTAAAAATTCCATATTGGGATACAGTTGTTTCCGTTGAAGAGCGTGGTTACTTTAAGTTTGTAGAATTTTTAATTCGGAAATTCACGCATTTTGCTGGATTCGGCTGCATCGCACTTGGCATTTACTTTGCATGGGGAAAACGTCGGTTCGCCGCAGGAGTCGCTATTGCCGGGACAGCTATTATTGCAATTCTTGATGAGCTACGTCAAAGCTTCACTCCCGGACGCACGATGAGCGGACAGGATGTTATTTTGGATACCGCTGGAGCAATTGTATTTGTTGGGATTGTAGTGCTGGTGAGGAAGATTTTTAAAAGACAAAGGGCGCGTTAAAAGCACCCTTTGTCTTTTAGTATTGTTATACGAATTTCCAGAAATATAATTCTTCAGATTCTGAATATAACGTTGCACCTGCTTTTTGTAATACTCTATGGGAGGCAATATTATTTTTATCAGTGTCAGCAATCACATACTTAACATTAGATTGACTAAGTAACCAATCTTTCATCAGCCTAACAGTTTCCGTCATGTATCCCTTTCCCTGATACTGTGGAAATGTATAATATCCGATTACGACTTCACCTTGCTCATTCGGTAGACCTTTTAACATAATGCCACCAACGATACAGTTTTTTTCTTTCGATACGATTACCCAATTCGTGTACCAAATATAATTTTCTTGATCTTCTAATACTTTTGATAGTCTAAACATCAAAGCTTGCCTTAGTTCTTCATCAAGAAAAACTTCATTACTACTCACTGATAATTCTATTTCCAATGTCTTTTCTTCATTAATTAGTAATTCTAAACACTTTGCGTTTAATGGGATTAGTCTTAATCTGTTCGTGCTTATTTCAATCATTTTTTCTCTCCTATCTTAGATTTATCTAAAACTATTAAGAGATATATGTATGGGCAGCGTCTCCCGTTTTTTATTTTTTTAATAAATTTTGATCTAATCACCATAGAGTAGGGTTGATTTCAACCTTTGGTGATTATTTCTAATTTTATCAATAAATCAATAATAGAGTATTAATAATTTATTTATAAAATTGAGCAAGGAAGATAATTATTCCGATAAAAACATAAATGATTCCGATAAATCTTAGAATCTTTCCGATAAAACATAAAATTGTTCCGATAAAACATAATAACAGTGAGTCCGCATGCAAGTACTCAATTGAACTCCACATTGTCTTGAAAGAAACTTTACGAAAGAGTGATTTGATTGTCGACGTTGTCACAACAGCATATAATAAGAAGTAAGAGAAGGGAGCAATTTAGATGAAACAAATCCAATTAAACTCTCCTGAATTTAATCGTGTACTTAAAAATTTACAATTCGAAAATTTATCACTAACTCCAACGCTTCAAAAAAAAGTACTTGAGATCGTTAATTCTGGTATACAAATTTCACCAACCATTAGTAAGGAAGTACTAAATAATGGAAAAGTACAATAAAAAACTTAATGATGACTTTCTTTTAAAAATAAATCTTCTAGACATTACCGATTACAAACGTCTTGAATTAGCAGAAGCATTTGTTTTTTTCACTAAGAGCCACACAACTTGAGCAAGGAACTTATAATATCAAGTCGTTCCACCTTCAAGACTTCAAAGATTTGCATGCTCATTTATTTCAAGATATTTATCCGTTCGCTGGACATTTTAGAGATGTTCAATTAATGAAAGGCTCTACTAGGTTTTGTTAATTTCAATTTATTAATTCCTATGCCAGCGAATTGTTTTATCAATTAAATAATGAACCTGCATGGATTACACTTAATCAAGCTGCGAAAAGATTGGCATTTTACAAATCCGAATTGAATATGTTACACCCTTTTCGAGAGGGAAACGGGCGAACTATTCGTATTTTTATACAAGCATATGCACTTTCTAAAGTTGTTAATTGGAACTTTACAAATATGGATAAAGAAATTTATTTAAACGCAATGATTCAATCTGTTATTAATACAGAACTATTAGAAAGGCAATTTTTTAATACTATAGTATTTATCTGATTAAAATCCGATAAAACATAAAAACAGTGAATCCGCATGCATTTGGATTCACTGTTTCTCTTTAGAATTTCGAGCCTTTATCGCCGTATTCGTTCAGTAGTTCTTCAAACGATTTGTTTTTTTCGCGTTGCTTGCGCTCAAAGGCTAGCTTTGCTTGACGCTCTTCTTCAGCGGCTTGTTCTTTCACTGTTAAATCTTGCTTTGCAACTTTTAATTTGGCTAGCACATCACCGCCTAGCTGATCGGCTAATGTCATTGCCTCCTGCTTTGGTAGACTAGCCGTTATGCTACTATCTACACGTTGCTGTTGTTTTCGTTTTTTTCCCATTGCATTTCACCTTCTTATTCACTTCAAGGGCGCTTGACAATTGTTGCCACACCTTGCCCACCACCGATACATAGTGTTGCGAGACCTGTTTTTGCATCACGCTTTTCCATCTCATGTAACAGCGTTACTAAAATACGTGCTCCACTTGCACCAATTGGATGACCAAGGGCAATTGCTCCCCCGTTCACATTTAGTTTATCATGATTAAAGCCTAATTCGCGATCTACAGCAATCGATTGAGATGCAAAAGCTTCATTCGCTTCAATTAAATCTATAGTATCTAATGTTACATCAGCCTTTGCTAATGCTTTCTTTACTGCCGTTACTGGGCCTGTTCCCATAATGGCTGGGTCAACACCTGCGCTTGCATTTGCTGTAATTAGTGCCATTGGTCGAATGCCTAGCGCTTCAGCTTTTTCTTTCGACATGACAACGACTGCCGCTGCGCCATCGTTAATGCCCGATGCATTTGCAGCTGTCACAGAACCATCCTTTTTAAAGGCAGGACGTAGTTTAGATAGAGACTCAGCTGTAACGCCTTGACGCGGGAATTCATCCTTATCAAAAACAATAGGATCTCCCTTGCGCTGAGGAATTTCAACCGCTATGATTTCATCGTTAAACTTTCCTGCTGTAATTGCCGCTTCTGCACGCTGTTGTGAACGTGCTGCAAAGGCGTCTTGTTCCTCACGAGAAATCTCATAGACATCACATAAATTTTCAGCTGTAACGCCCATATGATAGTCATTAAAGGCACACCATAAACCGTCATGAATCATCGTATCTACTACTTTTTGATCCCCCATGCGGAAGCCTTCTCGTGCATTTTTTAATATAAACGGTGCTTGGCTCATATTTTCAAAGCCACCTGCAACGACAATATCCGCATCCCCTGCTAAAATGGCTTGCGTCGCTAAGTGAACAGCTTTTAGTCCTGAGCCACATACTTTATTAATTGTTAATGCTGATACTTCATGTGGTAAACCTGCTGCAATTGCTGCTTGACGAGCTGGATTTTGTCCAAGTCCAGCTGATAAGACATTCCCCATAATGACCTCGTCAACTTGTTCACCCGCTACACCAGCACGTGCTAATGCTTCTTTAATCACTATGCTCCCTAATTTTGTCGCTGGTATGTCCTTTAATGTTCCTTGGAATGAACCGATAGCTGTACGTACTGCACTTACTATTACTACCTCATTTGTCATAAACATTCTCCCCTTTTCCCCGTTCAAAAATGAACACTGCATGCATATGCTACTAGCAGATATATCTATTTTAACAAATATTTTGACGATTTTCGATAATAGAAATAATCGCAGTTTTGCCAAAGATATTGTAAAATGTTGACGTGTTTTAAACAATCTCAGTTGGGAACATTACAATTAAACAATGTGCATGCATACGAAAGATGTCGTTTGTATGCCTAGACAACAAAAGAAACAGGACGTGGAGGTGTTAATAATGAAAAAGAAAATGCTTTTATTTTCAGGTATAACGACGACGCTTGCCGCAGCAGCAACAGGTCTGTTTGGCTTCGCGCTCTCCAATAAATTAATGTTCATTAAGCAAAAGGATCCTGAATTTGTTCGTGAACGTGAAACGACTGCAAAACGTTTTGACGAAGCTTGGTACAATAAAAATTTAAAATGTGAATTAAATATTGACTCTCCAAATGGCTATACGATTCGCGGTATTATGTTTCAGCCTTTGGAAACAAACAATACCATCATTATTTGCCATGGTGTAACGGAAAATAAAATTAACTCTGTCAAGTACGCTCGACTTTTTGAACGGCTTGGATACAATTCCGTTATTTTTGACCATCGTAGGCATGGGGAAACAGGTGGGAAAACGACTAGCTACGGCTATTATGAAAAAAATGACCTTGACGCAGTTGTCAAAACGGTCCAGGCAATGATTGGGGAAGATGCTATTCTTGGTATTCATGGTGAATCGATGGGTGCCGCAACTATGCTCTTATATGCAGGAACTGTAGAGGACGGTGCGGATTTCTATATTTCTGATTGTGCGTTCTCTGATTTTTCAATGCTGCTAAAACAAATTGCGAAAACAGAATTTAAATACGGTTCGATTATTCCTATTCGTTTTGCGGATTTCTTCGTCCGCTTGCGAGATGGTTATTCCTTTAAAAGCGTGACACCTTCTGAGGCTGTGACAAATATTAAAAAGCCAGTACTCTTTATCCACAGTATTCCTGACACATTTATTCCAGCTTCCATGTCACTGGATTTATACAATAAAAAAACTGGACCTAAGAAGCTACAGCTGTTTGATCATGGTGCTCATGCTCAATCCTTTAATGAAAATATGGCTGAATATGAGGATTTAATCCATGATTTTTTAGAAAACTTCATCTACCAAAAAATTAATCGTGATTCTTCTTCGTCCAATGTCATTCCATTTCATTTTTAGTTGTGTCAATAGGTTTCATTTTAAAGTATAGTTCTTCTGCAAAAAGTAGGGTTGATTTCCGTTCCGACTGGGCGCTTTGTTGCTGCCGCTTCGCTTTCGCACAGTTAAAACATTTGTTGCTGCCGCTTCGCTTTCGCACAGTTAAAACATTTGTTGCTGCCGCTTTGCTTTCGCTACAGAAAACATTTGTTGTTGCTGTCGCTACGCTTTCGCACAGTTAAAACATTTGTTGCTGTCGCTACGCTTTCGCACAGATAAAACATTTGTTGCTGCCGCTTCGCTTTCGCGCAGACAGAGCTTCCTGGGGGCGTCCGATGAGCCGCTTTGCTGCGCTCCAATCAACCAATTCACATAGCATGTCTCTTTAATTTATAGCGGTAGTACGAAACATCAATACTGTATCTGTGTGAAAGCAAAGCGGCACGATTCTCACAGACATCATGAAAAACCATGCAATAATGCACTACACCTCCAATTGTTAAATGGTCTAACAATTAGGGTGCAGTGCATTCATTTCACGCAAGGTTTTTTAATTTTTTTATTCTGCAAAAACGATATGCCATTCATCGCGTTTTGCTAAAAATTCTTTAGCTAACGCTTGTGCACCCTCTAGACTATGGCTAGCTGCCCAGCCGCATTGCACTTCATTGCACGCTGGAACTGCAGTGGCTTTTGTTACATCTGTAAATGTTTTTTCTAAAATATTCAATAAGTCTTCGTAATCATTGTGATTGATTAGTGATACATAAAAGCCCGTTTGGCATCCCATTGGACTGAAATCAACAATATGATCAGAGTAATTGCGGATAATGTCTGCCGATAAATGCTCTAAGGAATGTAATGCAGGCATTTGCATATGCTCTTTATTAGGCTGTTTAAAACGAATATCATATTTGTACACTTCATCGCCATTTTTTCCTGATTTAACACCTGCTAAACGTACATATGGCGCTTTTACTTTCGTATGGTCTAAATCAAAGCTTTCAACATTTGTTTTTTCTTTCTGCAATGCACACAACTCCTTTAAATAGAATATTTCCATTATAACGAGTTTTCCGATAGAATTATATGCTTTTTATAAATTATTTATATTATTCGTAAAAATCGATTTAATTCGAATATTCGACTTGTGGTAGATACCACTGAAAAAACTTAAAAAAGCAACTGGCCCAGGCTTGGACTAGTTGCTTTTTAAAAATTCCAATTATTTTTGGAATTTATTCATTTGTGACATCATTTGGCGTACTTGCTTTTCAGACGGCGTACGACCCATCTGCGCCATCATCATACGAATCATTTGCTCGTTAATCGGTGGGTTTTCTTTTAAATATTTCATCATAGCTTGACGAGCTAAAAAGAACCCAAGTGCTGCGCCCGCTGCTAATGCGATAATTACAATAATAATCCAGCCCCATGTAGGCATACAACCAACCTCCTCCACTACAATATATACCGAGAAAAAAACTCTCCACGCTCCATTATACACCAAATATTAGCGTGTTACTATATATTGTAGTGAATTTTCCTAATGCATTGTATACTTCATTGGCTTTAGCCACCCACACTCATTATCTTGTTTATTAAATGCAATAAAGCGTTCGCTCATCTTTGCAAGCATTTGGAATAGATCCAAATCAAGCATCCGTGAACCCTCACAATAGACACAAATTTTGCGTTCCACTAAATAAATAGCCATTTTTCCTTTTATAGGATGTTCTAAAAATAATGCATTACGAGCTCTCTCTAAATGTGCATACTTGGAATCTAGTTGCGCCTCTAGCATCGTAGCTATCTCATCGAAGCGAACGGTTTCACATATATATGCGAGTTCTTTTAAGGATTTCTCGTTAGCGTCTTCACAGCCTTGCATCATTTCTAACAACTTACGCTCTCTGCCGAAAATAAACGTTAAATGCTCTTCTTTTATTTTATATATGGAATAGGTTCTCACTAGAAATCCTCCTTCGCTCATTTCTTTTTCATAAGTATAGCTCATCCAAACTCTTTAATTTGTCAAAAGAAGGAGGCATTCATCTTCTATTTTTGTCGAAAACTTTCTACTTTCAGTTCTATTAATTACATTATGGCTAATTGCATTTCCGTTTTTTTTATAGTACTTAGAATACTCTCAGCCTCAAGACCTAGAGTAAAATCAATTTCCAGTCCGTTTTAGCAAAGCGCGCTAATAGGTAATATAAAGGTATCAACGAAAGGAGCTAGAACATATGAGAAAATTTTTTCTACTAATAGGAGGCTTTATCGCAGGATGTGTTGCACTCGCTTTAACTGGACCGCTTGCAGGGCTACTATTTTCAGGATTATTTGTAGCACTCGGTATGCACTTCTACACTGCGAGTAAATCGTCATTCGGCAAAATCTTATGGGTTACAGTAGGTCTGATAGGTGTTCTATCAGCAATATCTAATATCCCAGCAATGATTGGTTTAGCAGCAATCGCTGTCATCTACGTTATCTATAAAAAATGGAACAACGAAGATGTAAAAATCCCAACAATTGAAGCTAAAGAAGAAGATCCGTTTACTAACTTTGAAAAAGAATGGTCTAACTTAACAAAATAAAAGGAGCGAATTAACATGAACTTATTTCAACGTTTTAAATATACAATAGAGGCAGACTTGCATCATTTATTTGATAAGAAAGAACAAAAAAATCCAATTGCGATGTTAAACCAATACATTCGCGAAGCTGAAAAACAAACAGAGCAAACTGGAAAATTATTAGAACGTCAAGGTCAATTAAAGGAAAAACTAGAGCAGGAATTTAAGCAAAATGCAGATTTACTAGCTAAACGTGAAGCTCAACTTAAATTAGCGACTACTAGCGGTGAGCAAGATTTAATCGATTTTGCTACTGATGAAGTAGCTGCTTACACAGCACGTAACAATATATTACAAACTAGTATTGAAGCAAGCACACGTGAATACTTCGAACTTGAACGCAAATTTGAAACGATGAAACACAAAATTAAAGATATGAAAGTACGTCAATTGCAGCTTATGGGCAAAGAAAATGTCACACGCGCTCACCATCAAATGGACGGGATGATTGCTAAAAACAATAAAACCAATTTTGAAGATTTAGAATCATATATCGATAAGCTTGCTTACCGAATCGACAAAGATCATGAAGTAACATCTTTCGAAACTCGTCTTGCACAGCTTGAAAAAAATGTCGCAGAAGATAACGCACCACTGCTAATTGAAAATAAATAACATGTTATAATAAAAAGAAATGCGCCGTATTTAGAGGCGCATTCTTTCACGTTTTGAAATAGAGGGACCCATTCCCTCTCTTATACTCTTAGTAGAAAGAAGGGTGACCCTCTTGCAAAATTTCACAACTAATAAGCTCACTTTTTGGGTACTATGCTTCTTTTTACTCGTTTTTGTCGAGCTCACAATTTTTAATAACGGTGGCGCCTTTTGTCTATTGATTGGAGTAGGACTTCTATATTTAAGTTTCTCGAAAAAAAATCGTTTCTTTAAATGGACGGGAATTTTCTTTATTTCGATTGCACTCTTTACGATGTGGAGTTTACGCTTATTTATCGTCATTATTCTTTTATATATGCTCTATCAATACTTGCAAAGAGAAAACATGGCCAAAGTTGTTGGTGCGGAGCTTTTCGAAAAGCTTCCCGCTACAAAAAGTGAATTATTCGGTACATTACCGGCACCAGTAGAAGCTTATAAATGGCAAGATGTCCAAATACAACGACTTGCAGGCGACATTACGATTGATACAACACAAACAATTTTACCTACCGGCACAAGTATTATTACGATTCGACAAGGGATTGGTAAGGTACAAATTTATATCCCATATGAAATTCCATTCCGCTTACACTATACAACATTGTTTGGTGAATTAAAGTGCCGACATGTTGGTCCACAACGTATACTCAATGAAAGTGTAAGTTTCTCAGATGGAAACCCTGAGGATGCAAAGCGTACCCTTGTTGTACATGTTGCAACATGGCTTGGGGACTTGGAGGTGCTACGCAAATGATTGCCTTTATCTCAAGAATATTTACCCTACTTTTTATATTGATGAGTGCTGCATTCGGCCTCCTTGTCGTTGTTTGGGGCGAGCCAAACGAGAAGACATGGGAGCCCTTATGGCAACAGAATTATTATAATATTCCACTCGGTGGTTTTATTGTCGTTATTCTTTTTGCGCTTAGTTTAATGATTGCAAGCTGGATTAGTATGACTGCTCGTGCTAGAGAGGCTCAGGCAACCCGTATCGTGAAACAGTTAGTTGAACCGGATTTTGTCTTACCTAAAAAGCAACCTTTACCAAAACCCTTGAAGAAAGCTTTAGTTCAAACAAGTGAATTAATTGATACGCAACGAAAAAGCTTACAACGCTTATCGAATGAGCGTGCAGAAGCTAATGATAAAATTATTCAAGAACGTATTATTGCTGAACGTCAACGTCTTGCTCGCGAGCTCCATGATTCAGTATCACAGCAATTATTTGCAGCTTCGATGTTACTTTCCGCCTTAACCGAAACCGATGAAAATGCTACAAGCGTAAAGCAGGTCGAAAAAATCGTACAACAGGCACAGCTTGAAATGCGTGCATTATTATTACACTTACGTCCAGTAGCTCTGCATAATAAAACACTTGCACAAGGTCTCGAGGAACTTATTATTGAGCTGCAGCAAAAAGTATTCTTTCATATCGAATATGAGCTTGAAGAAATGTCATTATCCAAAGCGGAAGAGGATCATTTATTCCGTATTGCACAGGAAGCATTATCGAATACGCTACGTCATGCCAAAGCGAGCGAAGTTGAGTTATTGCTCGTTGCCCGCGACGATTTAGCCATTTTACGTATTCAGGACAATGGCCTCGGCTTTGATGTCGAAGCCGATAAATCTACTTCTTATGGTCTACAAAACATTGCTGAACGTGCGGTAGAGATAGGCTGTATGTACAAAATTGTTTCAGTGCCTGGGGAAGGTACAATTGTAGAGGTGAAAATCCCTTTACAAAAGGAGGTTGAAGTGAATGATTCAAGTGTTAATAGTGGATGACCATGAGATGGTGCGTATCGGTGTATCTGCCTATTTGTCAGCACAACCAGATATCACCGTTGTAGGTGAAGCTGAAAATGGCAAAGAGGCAGTGGAACGCGCTCTCGCCTTGCGTCCAGATATTATTTTAATGGACAATGTGATGCCCGTCATGACAGGAGCGGAGGCGACAGCTGAAATTTTAGCAGCATGGCCAGAAGCAAAAATTATGATGGTGACAAGTTTTTTAGATGATGACAAAGTCTATCCTGCATTAGAGGCTGGTGCAGTTAGCTATATTTTAAAAACGTCAAATGCGAAGCAAATCGCTGATGCCATCCGTAAAACAATAGGCGGCGAGACCGTATTAGAGCCAGAAGTAACATCAAAAATGATGCATCGCATGCGCCATGGCTCTAGTACCCCACTGTATGAGCAACTTACCGATCGTGAAATGGAAGTATTATTGCTTATGGCTAAAGGCAAAGCAAATCAGGAAATTGCCGATGACCTATACATTGCCTTAAAGACTGTGAAAACACATGTTAGCAATATTTTAGCGAAGCTGGATGTTCAAGATCGCACCCAAGCGGTAGTCTATGCTTTTCAAAATGGGCTAGCGAAGTGAGATTTTCCAAAAAATATGAAACTGCATTTCTACCAATGCAGTTTCGTATTTTTTACCCTAATCTATTAAAAATTTCTTGAAGCTCGTTTACACTGTTAACTATGTATGTTGCTTGTACATCCGATAATTCGTCAAGTGAGCCATAGCCATAAGTAACGCCAATCGAATCCATTTGATTTTCACGTGCCCCTACAATATCGTATTTACGATCTCCAATCATAATAAATTGATCGATATTGACTTCACCAAAATGTTCGCGTACGTATGCGATAACTTCTCCTTTAGCTGAGCGTGTACCATCTAAATTACTACCTGCGACAAGGTCAAAAAAATCTTCTAGATTGAAATATTGTAAAATTTTTTCTGCAAATACGGTTGGCTTAGATGTAGCGATCGCTAACTGATATCCCTCTTTCCGAAAATATTCTAATAATGAGGATATATTTTGATACAATTTATTCTCATACATGCCGATTTGGATAAATCGTTCACGGTAATAGGCAATCGCTTGCTGAATTTGAACATCATCCAATCCATATATTTCTCGAAATGATACTTGTAAAGGCGGCCCAATAAACGTTTCAAGTTTATTTAAGTTTTCTTCAACTATACCAATTTTTTGTAAAGCGTATTGGACAGATTTCGTTATCCCTACTTTAGGATCAGATAGTGTGCCGTCTAAATCAAATAAAACAATGCTATACTTTTTCATACCTAACTCTCCTTTTATTTTTATAGAATTGATTGATACACTGTTGAACCAAAATCATGAATATCCTTGATGTAATCAAAACCTTTAGGTGAACCAAAGCTATTAAATCCACGAACTGCCGCAATATTTTTATTTGGAATTACCAATATAGCAACACTTGTGTAACCAAGTAGTTGAAAGCTTCCTTGTGGCAATACTGGGCTTAACTCTGTATTCCCCGCTCTTTGTTGAGGCTGAACAAACCAGAAAAAACCATTAGTTGGTAGATTCTTTGGTTTAGAATTAGGAGATTGAATTGTCGTCATTAGCTGTATGATTTCTTCAGGTATCATTTGTTTCCCATTCATTCTCCCTTTATCAAGAAGCACTTGTCCCCACTTAGCCAGCTCTCTTAAAGAGCTATACATATTCATTTTGCTGCCATCACATACATCGCTTTTATACCAAAACGGACTATCATTATGTATTACTTCTACATGTTGTTCCCATTTTTCACTAAACCAATTTGTCTCAGTAAAAGACAATGTCTGAAATATTTGCTCATTTACAATTTCTGCAATAGTTTTTCCAGTGACCTTAAAAATAACTTTGGCAAGTAATTCTACATTGATATCTCGATATGCCCAGTTATATCCTGCTTTAAATTCTTTCATTACTTTTTCATTTTGTAGACGCAAACCGTGAGTATGTGTTAGAAGGTGTCTAATCGACACATCTGCAAAGACTTTTTCATCTTTTAAATAATCACTTAATTTATCATCTATTGAGGCAATATAGTTATGATAAATCGCATATGCTACAGCAAATCCTACATAAGTTTTGCGAACTGAAGCAAGATGAAAAAGAGTATGTGGACCTACCCTCATCGCGTCTTTTTGTCGCCCTTGTACACCAAAATATTCTTCTAGTACAGTTTGACCCTGTTTATAAATAATGACTCCGCCACCTGTACAATCTAATTCAGAAAAAGTTCCCTTTACTTGTGTAACTATATTTTGTAGCTTCATTTAAAAACACCCCTTTTGCGAACACCACTAAAATATTCTAAAACTCATACTATCATTGTATATTAAATGGAAAATAATACTATAAAAGTTTATGTCTCTTAATTGGAATCCTTTTAACGCAAAAAAATACCGCAACACTCAGTGGAGATTTAACCCTTACTGAGTATTGCGGTATTTAATAAATTATAGAGCTTTAACCTTCGCTACAACATTTTCTACTGTGAATCCGTATTTTTCCATTACTAATTCACCTGGTGCAGAAGCGCCAAACTTGTCAATTGCAAGAACGTCCCCTTCAAACCCAGTGTATTTATGCCAGCCGAATGATGCGCCCATTTCGATTGCTAAACGTTTTGTTACAGCTTTTGGAAGAACAGATTCTTTATAAGCTGCGTCTTGTTTTTCGAAGCGATCCATAGATGGCATTGAAACAACTGCCACATCCATGCCTTCAGCTTTTAGTGCTTTTTGTGCTTCAACTGCAAGTGAAACCTCAGAGCCTGTTGCAATTAAAATGGCATCTGCCACTTCTTTTGTAGCAGGAGATACTGTATAAGCACCTTTTGTAACACCTTCACGCACTGTATCAATAGATGCGTCAAGAACAGGTAAGTTTTGACGAGATAATACTAAAACAGTTGGTGTTTTTTCAGATGCTACTGCTAGCTCCCATGCAACTGCTGATTCATTTGCATCAGCTGGACGAACAACAGATAAATTAGGCATTGCACGTAAAGATGCAAGGTGTTCGATTGGTTCGTGTGTTGGACCATCTTCCCCTACAGCAATTGAGTCATGTGTAAATACATAAGTAACAGGAAGCCCCATTAATGCAGAAAGACGTACAGCTGGACGAACATAATCAGAGAATACGAAGAAAGTACCACCGAATACGTTTAGACCACCGTGAAGTGCCATACCGTTCATAGCAGCACCCATTGCAAATTCACGTACACCGAACCAAATATTACGGCCAGCATAATCATCTGCAGAGAAATCTCCAGCGTCTTTCATCGTAGTTTTGTTTGACCCAGCAAGGTCAGCTGAACCACCGAAGAATGATGGTGTTTTCTTCGCAATTGCATTGATTGCATCTCCAGAAGAAGAACGAGTTGCTACTGATTTACCTGCTTCATAAACTGGTAATTCTGAAGCGAAATCTTCCGGTAATTGACCATTCATTGCGTTTTCAAATTGCGTCGCTAATTCTGGGAACTCTTGCTTATATGCTTCAAACTTAGCATTCCAAGCTTCTTCAGGTTGTGCTCCTTGAACTTCAGTAGCTGCTGCAAATGTATCATAGGCTTCAGCAGGAATTTGGAATGGCTCGTGCGCCCATTCATAAGTAGCTTTTGTTAAAACGACCTCATCTTGACCAAGTGGTGCACCGTGAGAAGCAGCTTTACCTGATTTGTTTGGTGAACCAAAACCGATAACAGTTTTCACTTCGATAAGTGTTGGCTTGCCAGTTGATTTTTTAGCTTCTTCGATAGCTGCGTTAATTGCTTCAACATCTGTACCATCAGCAACTTTTAAATAGTTCCAGCCATAAGACTCAAAACGCTTTTGAACATTTTCCGAGAATGATTTTTCTAAATCACCATCTAAAGAAATATCGTTTGAATCGTATAAAACGATTAACTTTTCAAGTTTTAAGTGACCTGCTAAAGAGATAGCTTCAGCTGCTACACCTTCCATTAAATCGCCATCGCCACAAAGTGCAAATGTATAGTGATCAACGATGTCATGTCCAGGTTTATTGTAAGTAGCTGCTAAATGGCGCTCAGCCATTGCCATACCAACTGTCATAGCAATACCTTGACCTAGAGGACCTGTTGTTGCCTCTACCCCTACAGTATGACCATATTCAGGATGTCCTGGAGTTAATGAATCCCATTGACGGAAGTTTTGAATTTCTTCCATTGGTAAACCGTAGCCCCCAAGGTGAAGTAGGCTGTATAGAAGCATAGAGCCATGACCTGCAGAAAGTACAAAACGATCGCGGTTATACCATTTTGGATTAGCCGGATTATGGCGAAGTTGTTTTGTCCAAAGCGTATAAGCCATTGGCGCTGCCCCCATCGGTAAACCTGGGTGACCTGAGTTTGCTTTTTCAATTGCATCGATTGACAAAGTTCGGATAGCATTAATCGCTAGTTGATCCGCATGTTGAGTCATTATTTTGTGACATCCTTTCTCGTCCTATATATTGTTCTTATACAGTTTAGTCAACATTGCTTCAGAAAACAATATTTTTGTTATACTATTTATGTTTTATTACATACTTTATCTTTATTCAGTAGAAATATTTATTTTAAATTTAATATTTTCACAGCAGCGAAACCGTATAGGACTAACTGAATAAAGATAATGCCTCCGGCGGATGTCCGGATTTTGAAAGGAATTAATATAAGGTTGTTAGCCTAAAACCTTCGCGTCCTGCGAAAACGGCTAACTGACCTGGATCGTGCAGGCCTAAGCACATTTCAAAATCCAGACGCAATTACGCCGAGGCGTAATTGATTTAAATGTGACACATTAATTTAGAAATTTATTTTTTTTCGCTTGTTTAACTTTTTCTGGTGTTACATCATTTCCTTCAGCATCTACCACTTTTACGTTTTCAATTGTATCACGCATCGTTGCTCTAAATGTATCTAGGTATTCCTTACGAAGCGCTGTTCGTTCTTTAGCTTCTGCCTCTGTTAATGTACCATTTTTAGACTTAGCAGAAAGTTCATTGATTCGGTTAATTTTTTCTTTTGATAACATAATTACACACCTTTCAATACATATCTTAATGAATATGGTATGCAAAGTATAGCATGTATTCCCTGAAAATGCAGTAATACCAACCTTTCAAGTATCACTTTATTCTTTAAAGTGGTGCAATCTAAGTTTGCACTGTTAACTGATAATTTTCTGGGTGCTTTAAACATTCTACTATTTGAATACGTTTATCAATGGTTATTTTTCTCCCTTTAGTCATAGCTTTTTCATTCCTTTACCTAATTCTTTTAATTCACTATGACTAGAATACTTATGAATTCATTTTCGTAAAACACGTATATCAGAAATGGAGTAGTTTTGAACACACTCTTGTAAAGAATATTTTTCTATAGATAAGCTTTAACTGTAGTCTTTCAGGTACTTCTTCGATTTTTTTCCTTCCATTTAAAGACGATCTCGGCAACTTTATAAATTTGTTGTTGATATTTTATATTTTTTACATATCACGGATAGAAAAATACCCATGTTTTAGAATCATTAATTTCAACTCAGATGCTTACTTCGGACCATAAAAAAATACTCCCCTTAGATAACAGATTTATATTTTTTATCTGTCTACCTAATAGGGAGCATATCAATATCCAGTTCGCTAAATAATGGTAAGCATTGATTTCAATTTTGTTGAGATTAGGTGTATAAACTCTTTCACTTTAAATTGACTGGTTGTTGTTGTGTAACGCAATGAATCATACCACCATCTTTATAAAGCTCCCTTACATCAATACCGATTACTTTACGATCAGGGTATAGTTTTTGGATTATATCGTTTGCTATTTTGTCATTAGGGTCATTATAATTCGGAACTAACACAACTGTATTCCCAATATAATAATTTACGTATGACCCTTTATACTTCAAATTCTTTCCGTTATCTAAAACTACATTATTTTTACTGATTGGTAAATACACATACTGATATGGCTTATCGGAAGAATTCTTTGCACGCATTAATGTTTTAATATCCTTATTGGAGAGACCCCATTCTTCTAAATCATCTTTTTTCATTGTAATGATTGTAGATTTATCATGGAATTTCGCAAAACCATCAATATGAAAATCTGTAATATCTAGATTTGGTACACCATCTAACCAAATAAAGTTAGTAGCGCCAAGATTTTCTCTCACATGCTCCTCAATTTCTGATTCTGATAGTTTAGGGTTTCGATTTTTATTTATAACAGCACTACGTGTTGATAAAAAAGTACCATTACCATCCAGTTCAAATGCTCCTCCTTCGAGTACCACCCTGTTTAGATTTATTCGTTCTATACCTAACTCCTTACTAAGAACACTAGGTATTAAAGCATCTTTTTTATATGGTGTTTTCTTACCCCATCCATTAAACCCCCAATCCATGAGTTTCATATTGTTATCTTTATCGTATACAAAAATTGGTGCTGTATCTCTTGCCCATACATCGTCAGTAGGAACAATATAAAAATCGATTTTGTCCATATTTAGACCCTCATCATACAGAAGGTCATAAATATAATTCTTTTCATATTCATCATAAGCGATAATATGGACATTTTCTCCTTCGCTAAGGGCAGCCGTCATCTCAATCCAAATTGGTTCAATCTTTTCTACATAGCCTTTACCATATGTAAAGGAATGTGGCCATTGTATCCACGTACCTTCATGTTCGCTGCTTTCATCTGGCATTGTATACTTACCTACGTATTGTTTTTTCACGTATTCGCTTCCCTCTACTTTACTCGGATTACACCCTCCCATAATGAACCCAGCCGTTAATACAGCCCCTGTGCAAAATACAATAAATTTTTTCATAACCAAGATCTCCTTAAGTTTTTATAGTTTCCTCTTGGAAGTAGAATAAGGTTTGACATAGTGTGAAAGTCAAGCAATTATTGCATTTGCTTTTTGAAGACGGGAAAGCAGATTTGCGTCACATACTCCTCTTCAAGACAGTCACATTCTGAACCTTTTAAGTAGGTTTCATATGGTGGACCATCCATGCTGTAGCCGTTGCTTTCTGCCCACTCTTCAAGTGCCATGTGTGCGTATCCGATATAGTCATAACTTCCGAAATGCAAAGTAGTAGCAACAATATTTTGGGGAAGTTTTTTTATTTGCCATTCACTTGACATTGATATTTCTTCGTCATTTCTATGAACGATTGGTATCATTAGTTCAATATCACATTGTTCAGGGGTAAACTGTTCATCAAAAAAAATGGTTGAGGGTACACCGAGTAACTGAATATTTCTTTCTTTCGCGTTATCGTAAAGGGAATCAATATACCTGTCCATGTCATCAATATTAATCTGTAATCTTTGACTTACGACACTGATTTCGTTTCTTATTCCAAGCGATATATCATATGATCTTTTTACTCCATGTAATAAGTCCACTTTCTTTTCAATCAACCCTTGCATCTCCGTAATAATCTGTCTATTTCGACTCATTTCGTTTGATATTTCACCTATTTTAGTTTGTATCATGCCGATAAATATTGTACTGTCTGATGATTGGAGGATCGTTCTAATTTCGGTTAGAGAAAATCTAAATTCTTTTAGTTTCTTGATTCGTAATGCCGTGTCTAATTGACTCTGGTCATAATATCTGTAACCGTTTGTTGTATCTACAAGTACTGGTTTCAAAAGTTCTTCCTTATCGTAATGTCGTAACATGCGAGCACTCATTTTGCAAAGCTGTGAAAATCTGCTGATTGTGTACATACTTCTCCCTTACTTATTGTAATTATATTTTCCAGGTAAAATCGGTAGTAAAATGTCTGAAGCTTATGATATCAATAGCTTCTCGCAAAAAGCAAGAATGTGAAGTAAGAGCGTATTTCTTAAGACTTTGAAAAGTACTCGTATATCTAAAACTACAATACAGGTATTTCGGCATGCATATGCAAGCGGCGATAGCCAGACACGCTGTCATTTGACATTTCTACACATTCATTAAAATTAATTTTTACATATATACATAATCAATTTGTTCTTTTTTCGTTATCATCCCATTTTCCAGAAACTGCAGATAACATTAGCCATGGTTCAATAAACATATTAATTAAAATATGAGCTACGATTGGTGCAAAGGTACTTCGTGAAGCTACAATATAAAGCGTTGCGAGAAGACTTCCTAATATTGTGGTACTTATAATAGCAGGTAATGCAAACTTCCAATCCATTTTCAAAAGTAGCCACACACCGTGAGCAATACCAAAGAGTATCCCTGAAATTAGTATTTGTGTCACGTCTGAAAATCCAATAGTTAATAAGTATTCCATAAGTACATGTCTAAAAACAACTTCTTCTACTATCCCTGTTACAATTGCAGCCCATATTCCAATTACTTTAAGCCAAGAAATTGTAAATAAATGTGCTTTTACGAAAGGTAATGCAACAATTGTATAAGCAATGTATCCTGATATGATAAAAAGCGAAAAAACCCAAATAAAAACATTTGAAAATACTTCTGCCCTAAAGCCGATTCTATTTTCTGTAAAACCTTCTGGATTATTAAAATACCAAAAAATGATACTAGTTGTAAGCATCGTTGAAATACTTACTAAGATCCAACTAGTTTTATTTCTTTCACTTGAAGTAGTCAATTCATTCATAATAGCCCTAGCCTCCTAATCATGAACTAGCCGAATACTCATTTCTTCGAAAAATTCATGTTCTAATTTTGTTTAGACCTCTATTTCGTTAATGTACATCTTATCTGAACTCAATATAACGAACGAAATATTTGCCAACAATACGTTCGGAGTAACATGTTGTTATGATTGTCTAAGATGCCTTTTTTCAAAGCATGACCTGCATTCCCCTAAATGATGGATATGCTATAATTTTTTTCAAGAGGTGATCAAGCTGAAAATAGAGGTAAAAATAGATTCCGAGTATGAAGAGCCGCATGTAACAATTTGTACAGCAAAACTTACGCCTACGATACAAGCTGCTATTTCTTTATTGCAACAAGAGCAAGAGGAACAAATTTTAACAGGGATAGCAAATAATAAAACATATATCATTGATCCAAATTCAATAATTGTTATTCGAACGGAAGGAAGAGAATTAGCTTTATATGATGAAGCTGATAATCGTCTCATTTTAAATAAACCTTTATATGAATTAGAGAGACAATTAGGGAATAATTTTATTCGGATTTCTAAATCTGCAATTATTAATCTAGCAAAAGTTAAAAATATCGAAGCTTCATTTAATGGAACAATGGAAATTGAGCTAGTTCTAGGAATCAAAGAAATTATTTCTCGTAATTATCGAAAGCAATTTAAAAAGCGTTTGGGGGTTTAAGATATATGCATTTTTTAAAAAATGTAGCGTTTGGTGTAAGTATGGGGTGTACAGTTTTTGTTTTGATTAATCTTTTTGGTTCTTGGATTTTTGGAGATATTTTTTTGGAAGCTATTACGGCTGATTTTATATATCAGGCTCTAGGTTCAATTATTGTGGGACTAGCTTGTGTATTACCATCCGATATTTACCAAGTAGAACGTTTAACGTTTTTACTACAAACAGCTATCCATTTTGCAATTTCTATAGGTACTTTTATTGTTGTTGCGCTATCTTTAAGTTGGCTTCCAACATCATCTCTAGCAATAACTTTGTTAATGCTATTTATTAGTGTTTTGCTCTTTACTCTTATTTGGCTGTTATTTTATTTATATAACCAATCTGAAGTGAAAAAAATGAATAAAAAGATTGATGAGCTAATAAATAAAAATAATATCCTATAATTTTTTATTAAGAGAAGAAACTAATGTGAAATTTCATACAAGGGGGAAAATGAAATGTTTATCAAAACGAACAGACTATTAATAAGAGAATTCGAAGTTCAAGATTGGCAAGCTGTCTATGAATATACTTCAAATCCAACTGTGATGAAGTATATTCCAGAGGGCGTTTTTAATGAGGAGCAAGCAAAAAAGTTTGTTTCAGAAAATAGCGGTGAAAAAGCAAAACACTTCCCTATTATTTTACTAAGTGAAAATTTTGTTATTGGCCATATTGTTTTCCATCAATACTTTGGTGATCATACGTACGAAATTGGCTGGGTATTGAATCCGAGCTATTACAACAATGGATACGCCTCAGAAGCAGCAAAAGCTGTACTGGACTATGGATTTAAAGAAATGAAACTGCATAGAATTATTGCAACTTGCCAGCCGGAAAATATCCCATCCTATAAAGTGATGGAGAAAATCGGCATGAGACGCGAGGGTTATTTTAAAAAATGTATTCCAAATAAAGATGAGTGGTGGGTAACTAAACTGTTACGACGAATTTAAATAAAACTATACAAATCTGTATAGAAACATAGATTTATAACAGAATACCCTTCGTATCAAGCGATTGGTGCGAACTCCACGTTAATTGCTTTTAACTCCTAAAGCCTTGTGACCAAAGTGGAGCTGGAAACGGCAGACGTAACGGTGCGAAAGCAGAAAAAACAACAAGGATGGCATAAGCTGAAAAAAATCACTCAGTGTCCGTAAAGGATCATCGTGACAACGGAAAACGGTGGCGCTAAGTGCTTTGGCAATGGATGTTTAGCAGCGAAACTCCTAAATCTCTCATGAGACAAGGAAGACGTTCAACGACTATCTCCTTGAGGGAGAGTAAAACCGCAAGCGAATGGCGGAAGAAAAATGTGGCTCTTATCAGAGGATAAGATGAAGATATAGTCTGCGCTTATGTGAAAGCATAAGAGGTCTACTCGTGAGAGAAAGACTGCATGAAGGGTTGCGCCTTCGTGTGAACAAGAAAAATATATACAACTATAAAAATGTTAACAACCTCTCTAAATAGGGTAATAGATTTTATCCTAGTGAAAGAGAGGTGGTACGCATGGAATTAATGTCCATTGGGAAATTTGCTAAACAAAAGTTGGTCATTGGCTATTGTCGAGTCAGTACATCAAGTCAAGGTGAAAAACAATGATAATGGCGACAAAGATAAGACTAAAGCCAACTAAAGAACAAGAGGTTTTGTTTTGGAAGTCTGCGGGGACTGCGAGATGGGCTTATAATTATTTCTTGGCTGAAAGTGAACGTATTTATAATGACGAGAAGCGTACAGTCAAAGAGGGCGAAGTTCGTAAAAAAATCAATAACGAACTGAAACCAACAACGCATAAATGGCTTAAGGAAGTCGGGAGCAATGTGATGAAACAAGCGGTGAAAGATGCTGACATCGCTAGAAAGCGTTGGTTCGAAGGCTTGACTGAAAAGCCAAGGTTCAAAAGCAGACGAAGAAGTAAAGTTAGTTTTTATGTAAATTACGAAAGTTTAAAACGAACAAATGAAGGTTTTAGAGGTGAAAAGATTGGCAATGTGAAAACTTGCAATGCGCTTCCTAGGCTTAAAAAAGGTCATAAATATTCAAATCCACGCATTTCATTTGACGGACGAAATTGGTTCTTAAATCGGATATGAGCAAGAATTTGAACCATATGATTTGAAAGGCGAAAGTTTAGGAATTGATGTAGGTATTGAAAAATTGGCAGTTTGTTCTGATGGTGAGTTCAAAAAGAACATCAACAAAACCAAAGAAGTCAAACGATTAGAGCGAAAGTTGAAACGAGAACAACGACAACTAGCTCGGAAGCTTGAGGCCAACACGAAAGAGTATACTAAAAACCGAAAGCCAACCTATAAAATACCTTTAAAGAATATGAAAAATATTCAAAAACAAAACACTGCAATCCGTAATTTATATATGCGACTTAACGATATCCGAACAAATCATTTACATAAGTGTTCTAATGAGATTGTGAAAACCAAGCCATCTCGTATTGTAATGGAGCATTTACATGTAAAAGGGTTGATGAGAAATAAACATCTGGCGAAGGCGGTAGCTGGGCAAAAGCTATATGAATTCAAACGGCAAATTCAATACAAATGTCAAAAATACGGAATTGAATTTGTTGAAGCTGACAGGTGGTATCCATCATTCAAAACTTGTTCTAGTTGTGGACAAATCAAAATCGATTTGAGATTGAAAGACAGATTATTTATCTGCTCTTGCGGATTAAAGTTGGATAGAGATTTGAACGCAAGCATTACCTTAGCAAATTACTCGATCTAAGGAATTTAACTGAAGCTAAGCCTTAGATGTGTACGCAACGATACTGCGGAATTTAAGCCTTTGGAGAGTCATACTAAATGGCAGTAGCTTTTTGCGAAATCAGACTCGGAGAATAAGGAAGACACACATACGAAAGTCGGAAGATATAAGTTGTGTCACAGTAGAGATGGCTACATTTTTTAAGAAATGTATATATTTTTCGTATCGGATGAATACTACTATGCTGTCTTAGATGAGGAATGGGTATAAGATATTTTCGTTATTCTGATAAGTCGAGTTCTAAATCTTCGTTTTAAAATAGATGGGAGAACTATATGAAAAAGACCGCTATATTATTGTATCCCCAATTTAGTGAATATGAATTGAGTGTAGCATTATCTATATTAATGCAAGGAGATAAACCCATTGTTACTGTTGGGTTAAACACTGAAAAAATCAAAGGGGAATCTGGGTTATCTTGTATAGCCGATACACAAATAAGTGAAGTTAATCTTGACGAAATTGATAGCTTGTTGCTACCTGGATGTATGGATATAGCTTCCCTAATAAATGAGCAAGAATTAATTGATTTTATTGGTAATGCGAATGCCAAAGGAGCAACAATTGCAAGTATCTCTAGTTCTCCATCTCTTTTAGCGAAAGCCGGAGTATTAAAAAACAGAAAGTATACTGTTGGATTGCCGCTAGAAGTTATAAGAAAATTAGACTTCTTCGATCTTAATCATTTCTCTGAAGACCTAGTTGTCCAAGATGGAAACATCATAACTGCAAGAGGTAGAGGTTTTATACAATTTGGTATTACTGTGGGTAAAGCCCTACATCTCTCTTTTGATGAAAATTGGTACCGAGAATAACGAAATAGCTCTAATTGATATGAAAGATTACTACAGTAAAAGATGGCAAGTTGCTTTTCAAACATTATAGAGAATATTGAGCAAGAGAGGTAGAAATGGCTACTTCTCTTATTTTATTTCCAAAATGTCCAATCTATCCACCACTTTGGCGTTTCTATCCACGTTTTTCACTGTTCTATCCGTCACTTTGCCGATTCTATCCACCATTTTCACTGTTCTATCCGTCACTACTCGTTCCTTCACCTTCATATAAAGCCTTTAAAAAGAAAAAAATCAGTAGGAAAACTCCCACTGATTAAAACGTTACTTTATTTCGTTTCCCTCTAAATGTTCCCGATATCTCCTATGGACAGTGGCTTTGCTTACGTCAAAGCCTAGCCCCCTAAGAGTCATAGCTATTTCCTCAAATGTGAAGCCTCGATTGCGGAGTTTAACGATCTCTTCTATAGGGACATCTTTACGTTCCTGGCCGTTTGGGTTTCCTCGGTTAGATAAATTATTTTCAGGGCGGTAGCCATTTTCAACTGCCCGACGCATGCCACGACGTATTTTAGCATTGTGGATTCTACGCTGGTACTCCTCTACAATTGCTAAAATTTCTAGGAGCATCGTATCCATTTCATTTAATTGTACAGGTCCCGCGTCTCGCATAGAGAAAACATTAGTTTCAGTTTTCTGCAATAAATGCAAAACGGCCATTCGAGCATTTCCACGTCCTAAACGTGTTTCATCCTGCACAAATAATGCTGTTACTTCTTTTTCTTTTATGAAATCGAGCATTTCTAGTAATCCTTCTCGTTCCACATCATAACCGCTATGCTTATCCTTAAAAACAAGTTTCACTTCGTAGCCCTGTTCTTTAGCATAGCGTACTAACTCCTCCTCCTGTCGCTCTAATGAGGAGCTTTGTGTCTCTTTTTCTGTACTCACACGGCAATAGACAACAGCCGATTGTTGTTTTGTTATCATTTTACATTTCTCGCAATTTCAATTGAATTTATAGAATTGGGTTGGTCGTCACCCACTACTGGAATCACTAGAGAATTACCTGCAATAATTCGTACGTTCGATAATTCATTTTCGGCCTTAACAAGCTTAATCCATTCATCCGATTTCATTTTACCACGGTATTGTTCGGCTAACGACCATAAACTATCACCATGTTCGACTTCAATTTCTGCGTATGTGACATCCCCTGGATCTGTTATAAAAAGATATGCTGTAAATAGTAGACAAGCTCCTAATAAAGTTGTAATATGTGGATTTTTTTTTAACCAGTTCATGTGAATAACCCCTTTTCAAGAATGTTCGTTCGGAATATATGTTCTTATAATAATGCGAACAAACGTTTTTGTCAAACACTTTTCGAACCTATGTTTGCTTAAGTGTTCGCATTCTGCTATACTACTAATAAGTAGAATGACTAGAAAAAAGAGGTGAGCAATCATGAAAAAAGTTTCGAAAAGACAAGAGGCCATATTAGATTTCATTAAAGAAGAGGTACGCACAAAGGGGTATCCACCATCTGTACGTGAGATTGGTGAAGCAGTTGGACTTGCTTCAAGCTCTACAGTTCATGGACATTTAGCTCGTTTGGAGCAAAAAGGCTTAATCCGACGCGACCCAACTAAACCACGTGCCATTGAAATTCTAGAGCCAGAGGATTCTATTCAAAAGCAACATGTTATACATGTCCCACTTGTTGGGAAAGTTACTGCAGGTTCTCCGATAACTGCTGTTGAAAATATCGATGAATATTTCCCACTACCGGATATTTATGGTACAAGTGAAGATCAGTTATTTATGCTAGAAATTATGGGTGAATCAATGATTGAAGCTGGCATTTTAGACGGAGATTTAGTTATTGTTAAACAAAAATCTACAGCTGATAATGGTGATATTGTAGTAGCAATGACTGAAGAGAATGAAGCAACAGTAAAGCGTTTCTTTAAGGAAAAAAGTCATTTCCGTTTACAGCCTGAAAACGCAACAATGGAGCCAATTATCGTAGACCAAGTTTCTATTTTGGGCCATGTTGTAGGTCTTTATCGCCGTGTTCATTAAAAGTATCTCAATAGCAACGTATAAAAAGAGGATTTTATGTTCGCAAATGGGCATATACCTCTTTTTTCTTATTTTTTGAGTGCCTTTTTATACACTAAAAAAGAACCCACTGTATAATGGATTCTTCCCTCTAGCAATGTCTTTAGTTAATTTAAAAAAGCTCATCCCCATAACGTGGGGGTGATTTTCGTTCCGGCCGGGTGCTTTGTTGCTGCCGCTTCGCTTTCGCACAGTTAAAACATTTGTTGCTGCCGCTTCGCTTTCGCACAGTTAAAACATTTGTTGCTGCCGCTTTGCTTTCGCTACAGAAAACATTTGTTGCTGCCGCTTTGCTTTCGCTACAGAAAACATTTGCCGCTGACGCTTCGCTTTCGCGCAGAGCTTCCTAGGGGCGTCCGATGAGCCGCTTTTATGGCATACATCTATTTTTTCATGTTTATCACCAAGGTTATCTTGCCATTGATACAAAATTCTATTCCGTAATGCTTATAAAGTTTTATGCCTCTACCTTGAATTTCAAACTCGCCTTTACAAATGCAGAGAATAATTTTTTTGATGCTTCATCTCCTACAATGGCTAGCTCTTCAGGATGCCATTGTACTGCTAGACAAAATGGTAAATCTTCGTGTACTACGGCTTCAACGATACCATCACTTGATTTAGCTGCCACTTTCAATTTTTCTGCTGCTGCGTTTATTGCCTGATGATGAAATGAATTTACCGCTATTTTTTCTTCCTCGATAATTGTTGTTAATAATGTATCCGGTGTTAGATGAACATGATGTGTAGCAACGCCCCGTGCCGCTTGTTGCGTATGCTTTATTAATTTTTTACTATGATATTCACTATCAATGTCCTGATAGAGTGTGCCTCCAAATGCAACATTCAGCATTTGAATCCCTCGACAAATCCCGAAAATCGGCATTTTCCGAATAGAGGCCGCTTCAATCAATGAAAGTTCTACTGAATCCCTTTCCGGATGAATCTTCCCTAACTTTGGTGTAGGTTCTGCACCAAAAAGAAATGGATGTACATCATGTCCGCCCGATAGTAATAATCCGTCCGTCAACGATAAAATTTGTGCTACATCCTCTTCAACTCCAATCGGAATTATAAGAGGTACACCCCCAGCTTCAATTATACTTTTGCTATAAGCAGCATTTAATCTTGAGGACAAATCATCCTCCGCAAAGGCTGTTATTCCGATAATTGGTTTCATCTTATCCCCTCCATGATCTTTATCTAGCATTAACTACCTATAAAAGCTTGAAGACTATTAATCATCGAAGGACTCCCCCACTGATTAATTACCAAAATCCAAGATACCAATTCATCAACGCATCCCCATAGAAATAGATAATAAGAGCAGCTAAAGCAATAGAAGGTCCGAATGGTATAGGCGTTTTTCTTCCCTGTCCGCGTACTTTTAACATTACTATTCCAACAATCATGCCAATGACAGCAGCTAAAAATAGCGTTAGAAGTGCATGTATTGTCCCGAGTACAAGACCAAGTAAAAAGAATAATTTAATATCGCCACCACCCATTCCACCTCTTGATAGGACAGCTATACAATATAATATGCCAAAACCTACCAAAGCACCAACTATACTGTCCCACCACGGAGACAAAGGAGATATGACGCGTCCCAAAACTAGCAATGGTAAAAAGAATAATAGCACTTTATCGGGTATAAGCATATAAGCAAAATCCGACACGACAATAATGACTAATAATGAAATAAATAATAGCGCTACAAAAAATTCTGCACTAAAGCCTAATTTCCAATAAGCAAATGTAAATAACATGCCTGTTATAAGTTCCATCAATGGATAAAGCCAAGAAATTTTTTGCCCACAGCTTCGGCATTTTCTCCCAAGAAATACATAGGACAAAACAGGTACCAAATCAAATGCCGTCAACTGTCTCTTACAAGAAGTGCAATGCGAGGGTGGACGCACAATGGACTCCTTCAGAGGCACACGTAAACCAACTACATTAAAAAATGAGCCTAAAACGAGCCCAAATATGAAAACTGTAATTGTATAAGCAATCTCCATTTTTATTTCCTCCTATACTAATAGACGCCCATACATTGGAAGTATGCGCGCCAATCAATCTATTGTTGTCCTTCATAATAGAACGTCGTTACTTGTATGGTAGATTTTAAGGTTGGATCGGCGTCCTCCTGGAATTTCTCTTCTTCACCAGTCAATGTGAAATCGATAGCATCAATTTTCATCACACGATCAATTTTTTCAATCTCTTTTATAAACTCAACCATCGCATTATTATCCAGTGCAACAACATCAATATTAAATGTTACTAATTTTAATTCCTTTGGTAAGGAATCTTTATTGAAAGTAGCCGATGGTATTTTATCTTTCGCTTCAGGTGATTCATCATTCTTAGCAGTAGCTTGTTCATCCGCTTCAGTTGCAGATTGCTCTGTATCAGCCAGTTCCTCAGAATTTGTCAAATTGGGATCTGTCATAGTAGAATCCATTACGAGTGAATCATAATTATTAAAATCCATAGCTTCTACCCGTGTCCCCGTCACCGCTTCAATCTCTTCAATATTTCGAATTACTTCATCAATAGCTCGAGTTTGAGGTACTTTTTTATGTAATGTTAAATTACTTGCACTAGCTGATTTGCCATTCTCTTCAATTAAAGCAATCTGCTTCTGAATAGTAGACATTTCTTGTTGAAGGGAGCTAATTGAACTTTCCTTCGCATCTACTTCTTCTAACTTAGGTGTTACTAAATAGTAATATAGCGCAAATAAAATGGCTGCAATGAAAGCTGTTAAGATAAGAATCGTTGAATTTTTACTATTAGTCATGATTCTCTACCTCCAGCGAGAAATTTAAAATCAATTCCTAATGTAATCGTTACCGAATAACGTGGCACTTCCTTAAACTTGTTCTTAGTATTTTCTTCCTCTTGATTTCCTATAGATACATCAAAATCAAAATTAGAAATAGTATCAACCTGAATATCATTGAAATAACGGCTTGCTGTTAGCTTTTCTAAATAAGATGATATGGCTGACATTGTTTCAAAATCAGCCGTAACCTCAACATTTTTTTCACCAAATACATAATCCCTTAAATACGTTTGCTCTGGTAACAATACTTGGGTTTCATCCATTAAGGGCGTCACTGGATACGAGACTTTTTCCACAAATTGTACAGATTGTTCCAATGAGCCTTCGTTCACATTTCGCTTTACATCTAACTCCGTTTGAAGTTGTTCGTGTTGGGATGAAAGCTCCACTTCCTGCGCACTTAATTTTGTAAGATCACTTTTTGCTTGGAAAAACAAGAAAATCATATATCCTACTATCATACCAATAAGAATTATAAATACTACATAGATTAAAGTAGGTGTTGAATGCTTTTTTTCTAAATCCGGTAAGAGGTTTATTTCTGGTACCATCAGTTAACCTCCTTTAACGCAAGTCCAATTAAACTTGCGAATTTCTCTGAAAATTGAGGAAATGATTTTTGAATGACTGAATCATTTAACATAATAATCGGTGTCATAAAATTATTTTCTAAAAACTCTTCAATGGTAGGAAGTAGTGGATTATCTCCTAAAATGATAATCTCATCGACACTTTTCTCACCCTTATGTAAGGAAAACTTAAAAAAATTCATGATACGATCGATTTCAAGCATTTGATCGGTAAGAATGATACGATAATCGTCTTCGGCATCTAAACGATAAGAAAAACTAAACTCCTCTTTTTCTTCAAACTTCCACTCCGATAAATCTGTATCAAATGATTGGTACCGTAAAAATTCCAATTGACCAAACGAAAAAATACTTATCGACAATTCATTGATGGACCAATCCGCTATTAAATAAGTTCGATTATCTTTTATTAATTGCAAATACTCTAACAGACGAATATTACACAATGCACGAATATCTGCTACTTGAGGTTCTAATGAAGCATCGAGTAAAAGTCCAATCATTTTCGTCACTTCTTCTGAAGGTGCTGCAAATAGCATCGCCTGCCCATCACTAGGTTTTGGATCATACACATCAATAAGTGGATCTTGGAATGGAAGATGAATAGATTGACCAAGCTCCATCTCCACATACCCTTTTAATTCATGCCACTCTATATCATCAGGATGCTCAAAGCTCTTTAACAAAACGGAAGTATCCGGTACAAAAATACGCGCATTTTGCTTTTTGCCTGCCCATTTTGCCACATCATTTTTCATGACATCAAACAATTCCATTTCATCATGAATAACAGAACCCTCAACCATTCCCTGTGCTAATGGCATTTCATAGCCCTTCCATTGCGACGGATCAGCACCTTTTGCTACAATCGCACGTAATATATAATCCTTTATCTCAATCGACACATGCGATTTTTTCTTTTTTATAAACATGTGAAAAGATGCCTCCTTTTTGATTTTTATAACAAAAATCAAATATATTAATCTTTCATTTGAACATCCAATTTGCGAATTGGATGTTCTTTGAAAGATCATTACTTATTCATAACTTTATTTAAAGCTTTTTCAGTTATTTCTTTATCTTTAGCTGTATAAAGACCACTGATAGTAAATTTATCTTCATTTTTAATATTTGCTAATTTACTATAAGTTATAGTATATTTTTTCCCTGTTTTTTCCACTTTATCATTAGTATCTAAATCACCCTCAAAAACGTCTGCAAGTACTTTTGCGTCACAGGTAATAGTACCTGCACTATTTGGTTCACCACAAGCTCCATCAACAATAGCAATTTTTGCACCCGCCAGGACACCAGCAGCATCTGAAAGAATCGCTTTATCTTTAGAATTACTAATAATATTCCCAATCGCAGGAATTGCTATCACCGCAATAATAGCAAGAATTACGATTACCGCTAATAGCTCGATTAGCGTTAACCCTTTTTGATTTTTTAATAGTTTTTTGTTCATGATTTTTTTGAACATCGGTGTTCCTCCTTATAATTGTTATAATTAGTCCGAAAATATGTACACCTACTTCAACAACAACTACTACCGTCTTTTCTATACCACCCCCTTTATAGTTAGAACGCTTACATATTTTCGTATAATGCGAACATTGGTAAGAAAATTGCTGCGACAATCACTCCTACAACCGCTGCTAAAACGAGTATCATCAATGGTTCTATGAGCGATTTTAATGTATCAACGGAGCGATCTACTTCTTCCTCGTAGAAATCTGCAATTTTTTCGAGCATATAATCAAGCGAACCTGTTTTCTCTCCGATAGAAGTCATTTGGGTTACTAAAGGAGGGAATAGCCAACTTTTTTCTAGTGGCTCAGATAATGTCCCGCCTTTTTCTAGGTTATCTCTTGCCTCCAGTACAACTTTTCCTACAACTGGATTCCCTACTACTTTTTCGACAATAGTTAGTGCATGTAGAATGGGCACTGAACTACTGAAGAGGGATGCTAAGGTTCTGGTCATACGAGCGATTACATTTTTTTGCATTAAAATACCAAATACAGGCAATCTTAATAATGCATAGTTCACATTGTAATGAAATTGCTTATTATTTTTATAGAAAAATCGAAATAGAAGAATCGACAATATGAGAATCCCAATTGCAACATACCAGTATGCTATTAACCAATCTGAAATACTGACAACAACAACCGTTAATATTGGCATTTCTATGTCCATTTCTTCAAAAGTAGCCATAAACGTCGGAACGATAACGATCATTAAAAACATACCTACCGCGATTGTTAGCACAGATAAAATAGCTGGATATGTTAATGCTGATTGTACTTTCTTCTTAATTTTGAATTGCTTTTCAAGTGTCCCTGCTAAACGCTCTAACGTCTCATCGATATTCCCCGTTGCCTCACCTGAGCGCATCATATTAATAAACATTACTGGAAAAACCTTAGGATGCTTGGCGGCTGCATCTGAAAATGCTGTACCCCCTCGTATATCTTCTTCCACTTGTTGTAAAGCTCTTTTCAATGCTTTACTTTTGGTTTGCGAACTTAAAATATGTGTTGCCTCTACAATTGAAACGCCAGCACGGATTAGTGTTGCGTATTGGCGACAGTAAATAACGAAATCCTGGTGCTTTACTTTACCGCCAATGTTTAAGTCTTTGTGTAAAATGCTTTTAGACTCTTCCAGCTCACGGGCATTAATGCCTTGTGCTCGTAATTTTTCAAGTGCTACCTTTTTGTTAGTCGCATCGATGATTCCTTTTTTGTGTGCACCAGTTTTTGTGCGTCCACTATATCGAAAAACGGTCAATTATAATCCCCCGCATTCATATATGGCCTTGCGTCTTCCAATGAAATTCTCCCCATGGCGATTAGCTGCTGCATCGAAGATTCCAAAGTATGCATACCTAACGCTTTATTCGTCTGCATAACAGTAGGAATTTGGTGAACTTTTTCATTTCGAATTAAATTTGAAATAGATGGTGCTTGTACTAATATTTCAGTTGCAGCAATTCGCCCCGTGGCATCTTTACGTACAAATAAACGCTGTGAAATAATGCCCACTAAAACATTGGCTAGTTGCACACGAATTTGACCCTGCTGATGTGGTGGAAAAACATCAATAATACGATCAATCGTAGTCGGAGCACTACTTGTATGTAATGTCGCCATCACTAAATGGCCCGTTTCTGCCGCTGTAATGGCTGTTGAAATTGTTTCGTAGTCACGCATCTCGCCTACTAAAATAATGTCGGGGTCTTGACGAAGAGCAGCACGCAAACCATTGGCAAAGCTCTGAGTATCCACCCCTACTTCACGTTGATTGATAACGGATTTTTTATGTGTATGTAAATATTCAATCGGGTCCTCAAGCGTGATAATATGCTTTGATGTTGTTTCATTAAGATGATCAATCATTGCAGCGAGTGTTGTAGATTTACCAGAACCTGTTGGACCTGTTACTAAAATAAGACCCTGTGGCTTTTCTGCTAATTGATAGAGTATCTGTGGCATATTTAACGATTCAATAGAAGGAATTTTTGCTTCAATCAAACGGGCAGCGATTGTCACTTCATTGCGTTGATGATAGGCATTTACACGAAAACGACATTTCCCTTGCAATGAATAGTTAAAATCGGTTTCCCCTTTATCATGAAACTCTTGCAATTTATGCTCAGGTAAAATAGTTGTCACCATTGTCTGTAATTCTTCAGAAGTTAGGAGTTCACTCCCATAATGTTCTAGTTGTCCATGGATACGATAGATGGGTGGGATCCCCTTTGTTAAATGAAGGTCAGACGCTTTTTCTTCAAATGCGCGTGTTAATAGCTCATCGATATTTCTACATGTTGTCATGAACGATTCACATCCTAATCTGCATTTGCTACACGCAATACTTCTGAAGTGGTTGTTTGTCCTTCTACTACTTTTAACAACCCATCTACTAGTAATGTGTAATAGCCTTCTTGTTTCATATAATCACGGATCGCACTATCGCTACTTCGACTTAAAATCATTTCTTTAATATTGCGATCGATTGGTAAAATTTCATGAATAGCCATCCGTCCGCGATACCCTGTTTGATTACACGAAGGACAGCCTCTTCCTCTTCTACCATGTGTAACTCCTTCAATACCGTTCTTATGCATTATTTCCAATTCATGATTAGTAAAAGTATAGTCTTCTCCACAATCTCGACAAATTCTTCGTACTAAGCGCTGTGCCATAATTCCTACTAGTGAGGAGGATAATAAAAATGGCTCTACCCCCATATCCTGAAGTCGAGAAATCGACTCGACTGCACTATTTGTATGTAAAGTACTTAAAACTAAATGCCCTGTTAACGAGGCACGTACTGCTATTTGCGCCGTTTCAAAATCCCTAACTTCACCTATCATTACAATATCTGGGTCTTGACGCAAAATTGAGCGTAATCCAGTTGCAAAAGTTAAGCCTACTTCTTCCTTCACTTGAATTTGGTTTATCCCATCAAGCTGATATTCAACCGGATCCTCAACTGTAATAATGTTGACACCCTCTTCATTCAAGTTAGTTAAGGCAGCATATAATGTTGATGATTTCCCTGATCCTGTAGGGCCGGTAATGAGCAGAATCCCATTCGGATTGGCAATCATGTTTCGGAAAAGGGCCTCGTTTTGCTCTGTAAAACCAAGCTTGTCAATAGAATTGGCAACACTACTTAAGTCTAAAATACGCATTACAACTTTTTCTCCATAAACAGTTGGAAGTGTGGAAAGTCGAATATCTACTGGTCTGAAATTAACATTCGTTTTAATGCGTCCATCTTGAGGAATTCGATTTTCCGTAATATTTAAATTCCCCATAATTTTAATACGGGCTAATACTATATTTTGCATATGTTTCGGTAACGAACGCTCTGTTCTCAAAACGCCATCCACTCGATAACGAACCCTTAACTCCGTCTCTTGCGGGTCAAAGTGGATATCGCTCGCACGTTGGGCAACTCCATTAGCAATGATCTGATTAACTAGGCGAACAATTGGAGAATCCTCTCGTTCAATTTCCTCTTGTGTTTCAGCAACTGTTGCACCTATATCGAGCAATGCAGCTTCCATAGATTCTTGCAAATCATAGTATTTCGTTAGCGTACGATATAAATCATCCTTAGCCGCAATACTCGTTTCGATTTGGCAGCCCGTCGCCATACGTACTTCTTCAATTGCAAAATAATCCATCGGGTCAGCCATCGCGATAAACAGTTTATTTTTTTCACGACGGATTGGAATAATATTTGTTCGTTTAGCGAGTTCAGCCGGAACAAGCTGAAGTAAATCCGGGCTGATAGAATATTGATTCAAATGAATGTGTGGGATTCCTAGCTGAAACTCTAGTACTTCGATTAACTGTTGCTCGGTTAGAATATTTTCTTTTATAAGAAAATCTCCCAATTTCTCTTCTTTTGTTTTATTTGTAAGAGCAAATTCTAATTGCACATTTGTAATAACACCAGATTCGACAAGTAAATCACCTAAGCGCTTTCGTCCAGTTTTTACGACCATTTGCGTTTGCTCCTCTCTTTACGGGCTTGTTTGTATAAAATTCCCACCTTTATCGTAATAACCGTATACAATTTCAGGGTCATTCGGGTCTTTTGAGGTGTTCGTATTTGCAGATGTATCTTTATTCGTTTTTGTAGCACTATTGTCGGATTTTTTATTTTCATATTGTGTATCCGGTAATCCATCTCCATCTAAATCCATTTGTAAGTCTGGATCATTAGAATTTACCTTATCCGTTCCACTACCGTTTTCTGGAACAACAGGCTGTCTTGAAGATTTCACAATGATTTTATTAACGGGTGGATAATAGTCACGGCTGACTAGTTCCTCCGTGGAGTTACCATTTTCTAAAATCGAACGATAAACTTCGACCCGTACCCCTTCTTGACCTTTTTGAATAACCTCTTCGCTGCCTACTGGTAAGTCTTTAGAATAGCGAATAATGACCCGTGGTTGTATGATCTTATCTTTACTAACTCGAACAGTGATTTCTTTTTCTTTCTTTTGAGCTAATAATTCCACTTTTAAAGAATCACCTTCTACTGTCAGTTTTAATTTATTCGGTTGATCCGACCGGTTTATAAATTGCAAATCTTTATCTAACGCTTGGTTTACTTTCGCATCCAGACCTTGTTGTAAATAATTTGGCTTCTCTCCTTGGGAATGTCTCTCTGAAATCTCATATTCGGTTTGAAGAGCAACATGATAAAGCATAGAGGCGACGAAATTAATCGCTTCACTATCTGATTCTTCATATTTTTCTTCTATCATTGTTAAAAAAGAAAACGGCTCATTCGGTAAAACAATAGAATCATTTACTGTATTCGCTAATTTTTCAACACCCATTGCATTTGTAGGGATTTCCTCAATTGATAGAGCTAAACGGTCCGATTCTATTAAATTAGTATCTGCAACTGTTGCAGCGACTTCGTGAGTTTTTAAATTGGAAGCTTCGGTGATAATCGTATTTAAAGTTTTTTCAACCTCCCATACACCAATAGACTCAAGCTGCTTCTTCACTTGATCATCTACTTCCACATGTAAGGGTATATGTATCGCTTGTTCTTGCTTCCAGAAAGCAAGCCAAGACTTGTCTGTTAAACTATGATATTCAGCTATAGAACTCTCTACATCAAATACAAATAATTTTGGATCCAGTGAAATCGTAATATTGGCTCCTTCTACGCTAACAGGAGCGTCTCGCCAAATATTAATAGCCTCTTGTAAAGCATATTCAATACCATCACCCTCTAAATCCTTAACCGATATTCCTCCGATTGTAGATTCAACACCTTTAGCCAGTGCACTATCTACGATCATATTAGGTACCCAGACTGTTAATAAGATGATTAGAACAGCTACCATTGCGCCTAACTTCAAATATAATTTCATAGCCTCATCACCTTTACAAATATAGTAAGAAAAAGAATGTCTATTTACTCATATAAAACAATTACTTTTTATTCATATTTTTACAATACAATACAAACTATATTTAAAAATGAGTCTTTCGTCCTAAAAACAGTTAAAATTTAGTGAACTTATCTTTTGTAAGTATGAAATTGTATTTACCATTGAAATGTTGTTAATGTGTTTTATGGACTACAAAACAAGGGCATATATCTCCATAAAACTTTCGATGCATACAGATTGAATCAACCACCCTAGATAGAAAAGACTATTAATTTCAGGTTCAATTGAAAGGTTGCATTTTAAATTCAAATAGCACCCTCTTTTTTATTCTCACCAAGTTTTTAACCAATATTAAAATAAGGGTTATTTAGAAAATCTGAATTCATTCCAGACATTCTAAATAACCCTTTTCTATTACTTTCTCACACGCAATAGGAACCCCATCCAACAATCGTCATAGACAGCATTATAAGCTTCTCTAAAGCTAACTATATAGTTGTAAAAATAATGTCATTACTAAGAAGACAAGCTTAGTATTCTATTGTATAAAAGTCAGAATGTCGGATTCTAAATAACCTCTTCATGCTCCGTGATCTTTATTCTACTTCAAGCATACTATTAGAAATTGTTAAATTATTATTTTCTTCAAATACTAAACCACCATTTGATATTGTATCTTCAATCGTTTTTGGTTTGTAAGTAACAGTTGACCCTCCACTCGTATTTACTGTATAAGCCATTATTCCTCCTATAACTTCTCCTGATCCTCCCATTGTAACTTTTGCGTCGGGGGCATAAATATATAGGTTGTGATTATAAGACCCTCCTTCAATAGTGATATTTGATCCACCTGCATATAGATTTCCTTGTACGCTACCCGAACCATTTATTTTTATATCAGCTGATTTGGCATATATAGAAGCTTTTGTTTTTGTATCACCAGTAAAATCCATTAACGAAGTGCCTGTATAATATACACTTAATTGCCCTATGTCCCCTGTATTATTCATACTCGAATCTCCCTTTAAATTAAAGGTATCCATAATATACAAAGTTAATCTACCACTTCCCATAATATTTAAATGCCCTTGAGAGAAGTCAAAGTTATCTATATATAAATTTTTGTCTGAATCACCTACATCTATAGTTAACGTTCTGTCCGAAGAAACCGTAAGCGTTTTCAAGTACATATTTTGAGTAAGTGGGAGCGTACCACTAAAGTTTTGATACCCATTTATGTGTCCATTTCCTCCACCATCAATCTTAATTGAATTATTTTGTAACGTTAATTCAGTTTTATTACCACCAATGGTAACTTGTACCGACTCTGTATACGGTCTTGTGCTTAAACTAGTAAATTCATTATCCGGGAAAGGTGGTAATACTTCCTTCGGAAATGCAACATTCCCTATAATCTCATTAGTAACATTCATCCAGCTCGGCTTCGAAAACTTATCTGGAGTTGTTCCGATCTTACCAGTAATTTTAGCACTCTCTTGTGTAATATTAATTTTTCCACTTTCAGAAACAACATCCCCATTAAGTTTACCGCCTCCAAGTTCGATGTTTTTTATTGCGTGGATAGCAGCGGAATTTGAAAAACCAGAGCCCGTTCCGCTCCCTAAATCGATTGTAATTGTCTGTGCTACTGTTCTCGTTTTCTTGCCAATATTACCAACGGACGTTATTTTATATTGTAATTGTTCAGTACTTTCTTGAACAACTGTTACATTTGCAAAAGTTTTTTCATTAAATTGTTCATCAAAAGTTACTGTATCAGCATATGTTGATTGATTCTTTTCAAAGATTTTTTCTAAGCTACTTTCAAATGCTTCTATAAAATCTGACTTAAATTTTTCCGGCTTTCTTTTATCAGGAGGTAGCTTATTGAATTTTTTTCTATTTTCATCGTATGTAATTTTAACTAATTGTTCTACTTTACTTTTTGTACTGTTTAAGCCACCTTCCGCAATGTAAAAAACAGATTGGTCATCTCGCTCATTAGCAGACATCTTTAATGAATTAGCAGTAAGTGTTAAAAGCGTAATTCCAAGAACTGAGATAAAAGCGATTGTCAAAGTTACTAAAAGTAATGAATAGCCATTTTCTTGTTTTAGATTCTTAAACATTTAGCTGCCTCCCCTAAAATAGATTGTTGATGAAAAAGGCTTACTATCTGGCGTTGTAATATCAATAATTACATGACTCCGTTTATCTTCAATGTTAAAATCAAGCACATTCGCTGCAATCATTTCATCATTTCTCGTAATCGTCTGATCCTTTTGGTGGTATACATAAGTATATTTTTTATTATTTTGATTATTAATTAGTGTATATTCTGTATACTCATCTAAAGCCTTTTTATGAATTTCCGTAGATTTACGCGTATCTTTAGTAACAACTTTCAAAATATAAGTTGTGTCAGATAATTGAATAGTCGATTTCATTTGTTTATCACTTGTAGTCTTACTGTTCGTTAAGATAGACATAAGAACAATAGATACAATCGTAGCTATTACAGTAACAGCCAAAACTTCTAGTAAGGTTACGCCTCTCTCATTTTGGAATTTAGACATATGAACCACCTCTTTTCTTACAAGCTAAAGATATTTTGCATTTTCGCTTTTAATGTCGCCCCTCTTGAATCATAAACTTCGATAGTAATCCTAACGGTATTATCATGCGATATATCTTCAGCATTCACTATTATGATTTCCTTATTTTTAGCATTAGAGGGTGTCACTTTATACCGAGTGATATTACCTGTTGAATTCACTTCATCCTTTTCAGCTAAGTACGGAAAATTAGATTCCCAAGTTTCGATCGTGGTAGATTTAAAGTAGTTATACATTTTCTCCATTTCCTTTTGCGCTAAATAGGTAGCATCAATAATTTGTTCAGAGCTTTTTCCGGTTTTATTCGATTGAATGAGTAAGCCGAAAAAGGATAATAAAATGATAGTTATTATAACTAAGGAAGCAACAACCTCAATTAAAGAGAATCCCCCTTGATTCTTAAATAATTTTCTATTTTGACGCTTCATTTTCTCCCTCCTTATGCTGATCATACTTTTTAGTAATGTAAGTTAATCAATTATGCCTCGGCATAATCACGTCTGGAATCGGCTTTGCGCTTTTTCCTGCAGATGTTTTTTGTGCGAAAGCGCAGTGCTAACGTAGCGACAGCGGCTAACATCCCCTAAGCACTCCTCTCCGATTCCGTGACATCCGCCGGAGGATTTGGGCCAACGTGATGTTGGTCATTCAGTCGTGTGTTGTTGTTCTTGTTGCTGTCGCTTCGCTTTCGCACAGTTAAAACCGTGTTGCTGTCGCTTCGCTTTCGCACAGTTAAAACCGTGTTGCTGTCGCTTCGCTTTCGCACAGTTAAAACCGTGTTGCTGTCGCTTTGCTTTCGCACAGATAAATTGCCACAGGACGTGGCGAGTTCCTCTGTTTAGCAGGCGTTTGGACACCCGCTGAAAGAAGTTAAAAACACATTAGACTTAAACACTAAAACAATAGTACTTATAGTAATTAAACCTTCCTATTAATTGAATATTTTCTGTGCTAATTATACTATTTCATATATAAACATCATTTACAACACTACTTTTTCGTATGAATTTGTATTTATTTTTAAATTTTTCAATTCCTAAAATATGTAGATCAAGCTAAGTTTAAATGATCATATAAAGCGATTAGATATAAAAAAACCGTTTACCATAAAATAAAGGTAAACGGTTTTAATGTTGTTTTAGTGTAACTCCATACTTTAGATATATATTATTTATTTATTTCTTCAACAACCTACCCGACAACAGCAAACCAATCCCACCTATCAAAATAAACAGGACAGCTCGTATTAATAAGTCTAGGGCGGATAAATCAAAGAATATAAGCTTAATAAACGCAATCACTAAAATAACAAAACCTGTTAGGCGTAATGTCTGTAAGTTACGCACGGTACTAAGCCATAGTGAAATACTGGCTGTCAGGAATAATGTGATCGTTGAAAAGGCAATGCTTAGTTTCCAATCAAGCAAACTATTATAGGAAAGTTGATGTATAAGACCCCAAACCGATATCATCGTAAGCACAACGCCTGCACTTACAACTTGGTCTAGAAGTTTCTCTGCTTGCTCTTGATAGATTTGATAAATGCGACCCTTCATCAGTACATCAATCATAATTGCTACGATTACAGCAATATACACGATTCTTGTTACTATATTTAGCCACTCGACACCTTGCATATTGTACGGAATAATTTCAAGCATTACGGTGAAGAGAACGAAAAATCCACCAAGGACTGGCGTTAATGCACGCCCTTTGTATTTTGTTGGTACTAAAAGTGATCCCGCGAAAAGTAAAGCGAGGATTAAACACGTTAGATGCGGGATATTACCAACACTTGCAAAGTACAATTCATCCAGCTTTCCGATATAGGCTAAGAAATAACCAGCCGTAATAACTGCTAAAATATCAATCACATATATTTCCTTCATAAACTTTTCGAAGGATGTCAGTGTCTCTTTTGGACGTCTCGCATATACATAAATAATTAGGAGATATATTCCCGGCATTATTAAGCTAATATGATCTATGCTGAAGAATGGTGTCGGCTCATGAATAATAAAGTTTAAAGCGAGTGTAATTGTAAATGAAAATGAGCCGACAACCTTCATCATACTTGCTCGTAATCGTAAACTCATCATAACGCCTGTAAAGGTGATGAACGGGAAGAGCAATTGATCTACTCCCCCTGGTAAATTCATAACTAGTAGCGTATTACATAGTGTAATAAATGCGAGTGTTACGGCACTATCAAATGCCTCCTGCCATTTTTGCTTATAGCCATAACCCGCTACAGCTGCAAACAAGCTGACTACTATGAGTAATAGTGCTTCGCTATATTCAATTGGTCTAATAATAAAGTTCAGGAGT
This sequence comes from Lysinibacillus sp. NPDC056959, assembly GCF_042674095.1. Classification (NCBI taxonomy): domain Bacteria; kingdom Bacillati; phylum Bacillota; class Bacilli; order Caryophanales; family Bacillaceae; genus Lysinibacillus; species Lysinibacillus sp. NPDC056959. The sequence continues at coordinate 119,556 of NZ_JBHURE010000010.1, forward strand.
AATAAACTAAAAGTTCCTAGACTGAACTGGAGTCCGACATGAATATTTTTCAATTTAGACTCTGCGTTATATAATCGGCACCAACTCGTGTAATAAATAGTTAGAACAACAAGGAATCCTATTGCAAAAACAACTCGGTTGTCATGGTTCATAAACGCTATAATGCTGACAGCTAGCAAAGAGAAAAAGGTTGCTAGATAGAATGCCAACTTCTGCTTGTGTTGAAGAATGACAAATTGCAACATCATAAATAGCATAACCACATAGATTAAGATGATAACAGGACTAAAATCCATATATTCTAGTAAATATGGTAGTAATAATGATGTAAACGCTACAAATATTGTTAGTACTTCATTTTTCTTTAAATAGCTAATAACAATACCGTAGCCGATATAAACAACAGCAATAACAAGTGCCATCGTTAAACCTATGATTTCATACAATATCGCACTTGCGGCTGTTGTTAATATCCCAACAATAAATGCACCACCGTATAAAGAAATTGTTATAGCCGGTGATCCTGTTTTTTTACGCTCTAACACATAAGCTATTACTGCTAAGGCAAGAGATAATACGTAGGCAAGGATAATTTTAACCTCATTCGCTAAATAGCCATAATCACTCACAAGCTTAAGTCCCCAAAGTACCCCCATCACTAAAATGACCATAAATAATTTTGGAAGTGCCCACATAATACGTTCTTCCAATGTTCGCTGTGGCTGCACCTTTTCTTCTGGATTTGTCATTATTTTCGGCTTTGGTTCCAAGTTTGAATTTGGCTTTAGGATTTGCGCTGGTTTTGGTGCAAATTGATCAACCATGGATTGCCTAGCACTCAAGGCATTTGATTTTCCAACAGGTTGCTGACGTTTTAAGCCTTCTAATTCCTGCCGTAAATCCATCATTTCCTGCTCGAGCTTGGCAACCCTCTGCTCCATTTCAAGCGACATTCAATCGTCCTCCCTACTTTATCTTTATCAATTTTTTATCATTATAACACATTTATCCAAAATGTAAAATTACACTTTTAATTTATTTCCACCCTTTTTATCTAGGTCTTCTATACATTAAAGCACGTTGACTATCACTGGTTCCCCGCGTTGTAGGATCTACGACAACTCCTAATAAAGCGAAAATTGATAATACGGTATTTAAGATAGTTATTGCCTGCTCACTCATCGCACTCGTTAAATCATAACCAAAAATAGCTGCTACTTGCTGTGCGAGTAATACAATCAACGAAAAAAGCGCTAATAAAAATGGTTTATGCTGAAAACGGATCTTCCAGTTAATTCTCATAATTGCTCACCTCCCCTTCTCATCCACAGTATATGCTCGACCGAAACGTACACATATGCAAAAATGGAGCTATAACCGTGGATAAAGGAGGTGTTATTAAATACTATTCGATTACGGGAGCACTATTAACCTTCGACAGAAAAATTATGTTCCTCTCTTCCATCGGGTAATTTAAAGAACGGAATGTTAAAAAAGCCATCTCATTACTGAGATGGCTCGATGCCTTTATGTTTATCAAATTTCCGTGCAACGTAAACTAACCCATAAACAAGTGGTGTTGCAACAATGGAGGCCAAAAATTTAAATATATACTGTGTGATAAATAATGTCAGTAACACCTTAAATGGCATTATTCCAAAAAAGGCTATCGTAACAAATAATGCCGTATCGATGAGTTGGCTTAGCATCGTAGAAGCATTGTTTCGAAGCCAAAGCTTTCCGTCTCCATGCTTTTCTTTAAATTTACTAAATATCACTACATCCAAGTTAACACTGACCGAATAGGCTATAAGACTTGCCATAATGACACGCATACTGCCGCCGAGAATTGTCTCAAACTCCTGCTGATGAACAAAGGCTTGTGCAGGTGGTAGTTCAATGGCTATAGCGATAAAGAATACCGCAAACACTTGAGCAATAAGCCCTGTTCTAACCGTGCGACCACCCGCTTCCTTACCATAGACCTCGCAAATTACATCAATAAGGGGATACGTAAAAATAATTAAAATCGCTGCGGCTGGAAGCACCATCCATTCGCCTATACTAAACACTTTAACAGCTAAAACATTAGCTAAAATTAAAAAGCCAACAAACAATCCATTTAAATAGTAAAGCATCAGCGATTATCCACCTTTTCAGGATACATATCGTGGTTCATCAAACGATGCTCCACCATTTTTTCATATTTTGTGCCTGGTCGGCCATAGTTACACCAAGGATCAATGGACAAGCCACCACGAGGCGTAAACTTACCCCATACTTCAATATAGCGCGGCTCAATCAGCTTAATTAAATCATTCATAATGATGTTGACACAATCCTCATGAAAGTCCCCATGATTACGGAAACTAAATAAATATAGCTTTAATGATTTACTCTCGACTAGCTTTTTATCTGGAATAAAAGAAATATACATTGTTGCAAAGTCAGGCTGCCCCGTCATCGGACATAGACTCGTGAATTCCGGGCAATTAAATTTTACAAAAAAATCGTTTTTCGTATGCAAATTATCGACTGCTTCAAGTATTTCCGGTGAGTATTCAAATAAATACTTTGTATTTTGGTTCCCAAGGAGTGTTAAATCCTGTAAACCTTGTTCTTCATTTCTTCCTGCCATAAAAAATGCCTCCTCAAATTGTGAGAAGTCCATTGCGTGAAACCAAATAAAAAAAAATCGCCATATCCGCATTTTCGGATATGGCGTAGATGACGTCATCCATAGTTTTTTATAGAGGGTATGCGCTATGAACCTCTTTCTTATTCGCTAGTTATATTAACTTAATGAACGCACTCCGTCAACTAATTTTTTCACAATATGGAATTGACAAAAATACTCTAACGTTGTATGGTTAGTTACACAAGTAATTAACCAATCAACATAAGGAGGTGGATTGTGATTCACTCTTTAAACAATGAAAAGCCCATTTTCCAACAAATACGCGAACGAATAGAGGATGGAATTTTAGATGGACTCCTACAACCCGAAGATCGCATTCCATCCACAAATGAATTCGCAAAGGAATATCAAATTAATCCTGCAACAGCTGGAAAGGGCGTGAACGAATTAGTGGACAAAGGCGTAATTTATAAAAAACGTGGCGTCGGCATGTTTGTGAGTACTGACGCTCGTGAAATATTAATTGCAGAGCGTAAGGAAAATTTTTTTACGCAACATATAGAGCCGTTAAAGAAAGAAGCAATAAGATTAGGTATCTCAGATAAAGAATTACAAAATATGTTACAGAGGGGTTAACGTATGAAAATCGAAGTGAAAAATGTTAGTAAATCATATAGACATAAGGAAGCTTTAAAAAATATCTCTTTTACAATTGAGGGACCAAAAATCATTGGATTTTTGGGTCATAATGGCGCTGGTAAAACAACATTCTTAAATTTATTATCCGGACTTATTTCAACAACTAAAGGAAACATATCAATCAATGGAGAAAATGTTTTCAATGTACCTTTAACTTTACGTGATATTTGTTTTGTTGCAGAGAATGGAAACTTTCAAGAGGAAATGACAATTGCACAAACGTTAAAGGCAAATAGCTTCTTTTATCCAAAATGGGATGGAGAGCTCGCAATGGAGCTACTAGAAGTTTTTGCTCTAAATCCAAAAGATAAGGTTCGCAGTTTATCAAAAGGAATGTTGTCTGCGTTAGGCATTATTACAGGCTTTGCGAGTAACGCAGGGATTACAATCTTTGATGAACCTTATATCGGACTCGATGTAGCTGCCCGAAATACTTTTTATGATTTATTGATTGAACAACAAACCGACAATCCAAGACTCTTTATATTGTCTACACATTTAATTGATGAAGCAAGTAAGCTATTTGAGGAAATACTTATTTTACACGAAGGACAATTAATGCTTCAGAAAACTGCGGAGGAATGGCATAAGCATATTGTTGCAGTAAAAGGTAATCCTTCTGATGTTGAGCAGGCAATTAGTGGTCTGAAAATTATTTATAAGCATACGTTTATGCAGGAGCTAACTGCAATTGTCTTCACTGATGGTCAATCCATTGAAGGACAGAATATTATGCTTGAACCTGTTTCATTACAGGATATGTTAGTGTATTTAAGTAAACAGCAGAAAGAGAGGGCTATTAAATGAATACAGTAAAGGGAAGCTTGTATGTATTATTTCAAAGCTACAAAAAACAAATTATAACTTTTTGGTGCATTTTATTTTTGATCGTCCTATTGTCGTTTTTCTTAGATACTTTTTTTGACCTGTATATTTATAATTTTTACATTATGATTTCTATACCTGTTTATATCTTCTCCAGTATCATGGCTGCAAAGTTACTAAATAAAACCCTATCCTATTTTTTAAGGCTTGGTTTAAGTCGCTTGCAATTTATGTTTAATGTAGGGCTCTTTTTCATCTGTTGGAGCTTAGTAGGCGCCTTCATAATTGGCTGTACACAAAAAATACTTACTAACGTTTCTAACATATTCATTATTCATCCTATTTTACTTTTTAATAATTCCCCATCATTTTTACAAACGATGACATTGGATACTGTTCTACTGCTCTTCTTCCTAACTTCCGGCCTTTTATTGAATATCGTCTTTTATCGCTTAGGAACTCTTGGCGGTTACAGTTTTATAGGATTACTCGTATTAATTCCGATTGTTACAATCATTTTCAGATGGTATACTCCTCTGTTTGACCTACTATCAAATATATCTAGCTTCGCTCTATTAAGTGGTTTATTAGTTTTTAGTATATTACTCTACTCTATCATAACAATGGCGATCAGAAATACTTCTGTCAATCCAGCATAATTATTGCTATTCGGCATACTTTCAAAAAGAAAATGATGCCAAGACCAAAAACTATAGGTCTTGGCATTTTCCAGCTGAATTAACCACGTTCATCCTCTAGCGTTGTATAGTCAATGGAATTAGCAATGTCAACTAACACTTCAGGTGTCACCTTATTTGAAACCCTTTTATCAATCCACAGCATATATTGCCAATCTTCTCTTTCGAAAGCAAGTACATTAAAACCCGAGATTTCCATATAGATTGAAGTCGTTCCCTTTTTCAATACGAAAGTCTTTACTACACTTTCCTTTTTAACTGGAAACTTATACTGAATAGGTCGAACCGTTATTTTATAATGATGTTCAGGTAGTTGATTATTAACAAGTGTAACTTCAAAAAAATCGTTCATGTCACCATCTAGATCATTAAACCGACCAAAATGATGCGTAAAACTAATTGGAGGTACTCGAAGTGGTAGCTTTAGTCCTTGATGAAAGTGCCGTTCAAAATCGTAGGCAGCTCCTTCAACCGTTTTATAGCCTATTTCAGGATAGACTTCTTCATAAGAACTAGGTGAGTCTTTTATATAGGCATCACTAGGTTGAGAAAATAACAAATAACAAGAACTTAAGCAGAGAGAAAAAATTCTGTCCATTTTATCACCTCAGTATCATCACTTTAAACGTAGTTTTTCCCAACTCAATGAATTTATGTGCAAGCTATATTTTGTTCACTGATTTCCTTTTTATAGATATTCTCCTTTCTCGCGCGTACTTTAATAAAGAAAAAAGCAATTGTTCGCACTAGTAAAATGCGAACAATTGCCTTATAAATCTAGAAAAGTAAATGCGCAACTAATGCTGCGATTGGTAGTGAAATAATCGTACGTATTAAGAAAATAACTACTAGATCTAAAAATTTCAGTGGAATTTTTGTACCTAAAATAAGGCCACCGACTTCAGACATATAAATAAGCTGTGTAACAGAAACGACAGCAATCACAAATCGTGTCGTTTCAGCTTCAATTCCAGCTCCTAAAATTGAAGGTAAAAACATGTCAGCAAAGCCAACAACCATCGTTTGCGCTGCCTCAGCTGCTTCTGGTAAACCAAGTACTGTTAAAATAGGTTCAAACGGTTTTCCTAAAAACGCAAAAATATTAGTGAATTCAGCAAGCATTAAAGCAACCGTACCAAATGCCATAACGATTGGCGCTACACCAATCCATAAATCCAAGACATTTCTAAACCCATCTTTCAAAAATTGACGTGGATCACGATTTGCATGTGCAACGGCTAATGCATTTTCTAAGCCATGAGACACAGAATTATAGCCTTCAGGTAATTCCTCACGTGATAAATCTACTGGTGTACCGTCTATATAAGTGTCTTCTTTATTAGCAAGCGGAAAAATTCGCGGCATAACGATCGCTAACACGAGACCGCAAAGTACAACCGTTAAGTAATATGGAATAAAATAGCGTGACAAATGCACTGTATCTAATACTACGATACAGAATGTGATGGATACTACAGAAAAGCTCGTTGCAATAATGGCTGACTCTTTTTTCGTATAGTTCCCCATTTCATATTGCTTGCTCGTCATAAGAACACCAATTGTTCCATCACCAACCCACGATGTAAGTGCATCAACTGATGAACGACCTGGGCTTTTAAAGAGCGGACGCATGATTTTTACCATCATCGTTCCGAAAAATTCAAGCAATCCGAAGTTTGTTAAAAACGGTAATAGTAGGCCTGCAAATAAGAAAATCGTAAATAAAAATGTTACTAAACCACCGTCAGGGTTCATTAATAATCCACCCGTATTTTCATTATTAATCGCGGATGGTCCAAAATTAAACACGACCATTGAGGCAAATACTAATCCAATGACTCTTATAATTGTCCAAAACCAATTTACATAAAATAATGTATATAAAATACTAGATTCCTTTGTATTATTCTGAGGAACAAATTTGGCAATGAGTGAACCAATTGCCGAAATCGCAAAAATGATTATAGTAAAGTAACTAATAATAGGTGCAACAAAACCTGCTAATAAATTTGCTAAAATAGCAATCGGAACTTTCCATCCATCTTCCGTTAAGACTGGTGTCATAAATAATAGTACACCAATAAGAGACGGAATTATGAAGAAAAAGTAGGAAGAAGTAGGATATTTTTTCATCATTTAAAGCCTCATTTCTTTAGGTTTTTTCGAAGTTTTATACATCAAGCTTGTTAGGTACTTTAAAACCGCCAAGAAATGTATATCTGTATAAAGTATTGCATTCATCAATCTGGCATTTCCGAGTAGTTAATGAATGATCAAATAAAGAACATTCCTTTAAAAAGTAATAAAGGAATGCCCAAACACTACTTTTTTATAATTTAAATTCTCAATGCATAAAGTTTTTTAGAATAATCACTATCATTCATTTTTATGAGCTAAAAAATATCGTAAACCTACGATACATCGGTTAATTCTACAACAAAATGCATTTTTATTCAATCTATAATTTAATATTATTATTATTCTCTTCTAATAATATCTGCAATTCTTTTTGTATCATTACTTTTTAACAAAGCTCAATTTTACAGTGGCTGACGATGTCTGAAAGAAGTTGAAATTTGGTGAAACTCTCCATTAATCATACCTATTTTGATTGCCTAAGAGATTTAACCAGCCCTTAATAGGCATACAAATAGACCATATCGTCATTTATCTCATATGTTAATTATGAACCACAACTTATCAAAACAGGAGGTTTTACCATGGAAAGACATATGCAACATATGCAGCATATGCATCACATGCAGCATATGCATCACCATCATCATGCAAAAGGCCCGCATTGTTGTCCACCACTTACATGTCCAACTCAATATGAGCCGCCACATTGTTGTCCACCAGAGGAATATGTACGCACAAATTACATCCATACAGTTGTACCACATGTACAGCCAGCACATGTAACAACAGTTAATAAACATATAATTGATCATCAGTATCATTTCCCTTGCACAGAGTGCGTAGTGGATGAATGTTGTGAAACTCATACGCTTTGCGAAATGCCACCTGAGCCTTGCCATATGCCACATCATCACCATCACCACATGGGGCACCATCACCATCATATGGGTCATCACCACCATATGGGGCATCATCATCACATGGGGCATCATCATCAACATCACCATCAGCAGCATATGCCGTGCCACCATCAGATGGGCTATTAAAATAGAGGCGATGAGGTTACTCTGTACATGATGGTTTCTTACATCATAACTTGTTTATAATGTTACGCTTATTATAAAAATGTACATTACTAAATTCCAATTTTAGTAGTGTACATTTTATTTTTTGCTGCTTAACATTCCTACTAGGACATTAAGAAAGTCTCTACACCATTTTTTAATAACGGCGAACCCATTCACTTACAACCCTATCTGTCACTCCGATTCTTCCACGATTTCAATCATAGATTCATCTCCATTTAAGTATCGATGGACTGCTTGAATCGTTGTTCGGCATTTACTTTTGCCATAAAAAAAACCCCGTAAAAGTTAGATTGATGTCTAACTTTTACGGGGCAGTTCAGAGAATCCCTTACGCTTTTTTGTTCTTAGTTGATCTCAGTTTCTAATGTTTCTTTCCAATCTTGTCCATAGTCATCTTCATCAAGAACAACGTTATAAATTTTCCATTTACCATCATCACTTTTCTTAAGATGAGCAGTTCCTGATAAGTCGATTTTCATGTTAAAAGACATATCTGGCGCTGTCAAAGATACTTTATATACTAAGTTATCAATGCGGACTTGAGCAAAATGATTATTTACAGAAACAGTATTGATCGCATATTCACCAATCTGTTCCATCTTGAATATAGCATCTGCTTCTTCAAACATCCCTGCCATACCCATACTATCAAGTGAATAAGCTAATTGGTAACCAATTGTCGTTTCACGATAAAGTGCTTCTAATGCTTTTAAGTCTTGTTGTTCAGTGAATTTCATCTCATCTTTAATGTTACGATCAACTGTTTGAATGATTGCAAGTTGATCTCCATCTGTTTCAGGCTCTAGATGCAAGGCACGGTCAATCATCACGATAGCTTCAGCACGAGTTGCATCATTGTAAGGTTTGAAAACATCTCCGTACCCTTTGATAATTCCTACAGCTGACGTTTTCATAACTGCTTCATAGGCGAAATTACCCTTTGGTACATCTGGGAATACTTTTCCTGTTGCTGAAAAATCAAGCTTTGAATCGAATGCACGGTAAATCATGACTGCCATTTCGTTACGAGTAATCTTGTCATTCGGTCGGAAAGTACCGTCTGGTTTACCATTGATAATGCCTTGGCTACTAGCAACCTTAACATACTCGTAATACCAATTCGCCGGTTTTACATCAGGGAACGATTTAACTGATTCACCTGCACGTAAATTCATCGAATTCACTAAAATTTTAGTGAATTCAGCACGAGTAATCGAATTTTTTGGTTTTATTGAGACGGATGTGTATTCATATTCCTCTCCATCTTCTTCAAACGATTCTGTTTCCACATATCCGTCTATGATATCCGAATACAAGAAGCGTTCCAATTCATTGTATGCCCAATGATCATAATCAACATCCTCCAAAAAATACATATCGATGGATTTTTCTGCTGCTTCTGCTGGCGAAACAGAAATAAGTCCAAACAATACAAGGGAAGATAAAAAAACATATAGTGCTTTCATTGGTTTGCTCCTACTTTCTTCTATTAAAATTTTACCAATAGACATAGTTTACATGACTGCTACAAATATATATAGAGTGCAAAATATGGAAATATAGAATATTTTCGAGAAAGACGATACATATAAATTTAGTCGTATTCCTTATGAAAATCTGGTGGAGGTTTTATTAGCTACAGATTTGGTTACATTAGAGGATCATTACGAACCGAAAAAGAAAGTATTTCAGGGAAAAGGGCATTTCCAGAGGGCGACGGAGTTTGATTATGAGGAAGAGCATGAATTGTTGAATTCCTCTTTTAGTGAAATTGATTTTGAAATGGCATATCAAATTGAAGTGGAACGATTAAAGAAAGAGGTGAAATTAGATAATTCGAAAGGTGAAAAAGGTTCGAGAGTTCTACCATAGGGACCATTAGTTCTAATCACAAATAAAAGCTGAACTAATGAGGAAATTAGTTCAGCTTAAAATTATTCGTTATAATGTTGCACATTCCATAAAGAATACTGATGTAACAAGCGAATTACTTTACCTCTTGACTTTTAATAAAATTGACTTCCCTATCGCAAAAATGGTTGTTGAATGCATCTTTCATCAGTCTATGTATCTATTCATTTCTTTTTTTTGTAAAATAATTAAATCTATTAGTGACCAAATGAAGAATAGTAATGGTAAACCACTGATGATTAAAAATGGAAAAAGAGAAGCAATCATCCCGTATTCTCCGTTACCTGATGACATAGCAACGATTAAAAACGCTACTGGAATTGTCGCGAAAAAAATCAAGAAATTAATCACACATGTAAATTTATAATACTTTAAAGAAGCTTCTACAGGTTCTTTTTTTCTGAAAAAGAAAAAAAAGGCGAATAGTAGAATCAAGTTGAACACTTTAGAAAAATAAAAACATCGTACGCGAAATCGTGTATTATTGAGGTTCCTACACCAATCAATAAGAA
>NZ_JBHURE010000011.1:0-7484 GCF_042674095.1 Lysinibacillus sp. NPDC056959
ATCCTATTTACCACCGCTCGTTTTTCTTCATTATAAACAAAAATACCCTATAAGATGACCTTTTTGAAAGTGTCTATCTTATAGGGTACATTTTATTTTTGAGGCCATCTTCACGGCGGACATTTTTGTCCAACACGGCAAAATCAAAGTTTTCAACAAATCCGTATTCAATCATGCGGTCAAACCAAAAATGGATTGTCCTAATAAGGTAGTCGGCTTTACGACATTTTTGTCTGAAAGTACAGGTGGTCTCCTCAAAAATGAGGAATCGTAAAAATTGACGAGTCCATAATTTTGTGAGGTCGGCTGATTTTTCAGCTCACGTATTTGGCGGCTGAATTTTAAGTCATGAGATTTCGTAGCAGGAAATTCGACAGTGAAAAGATGCCCACAAATTTGTGGTGATGTTTTACAAGGCAATTGTTACGCCAGGTGTTTTTTGTGGAAGGTAAAATAAAAAGGACTGGGGTATTATTCCCAGTCCTACTTACATTCCTACAAACATGCCCACCAAAGCGTTAATATTTAGCCCCAAACTAGCCCCAATTCTGCACCGAAAACATGCTTTATCTTGCATTGTTGAGATAATGGAGAATAATATCATAATCGTTGATTTATCAGACTTCAAAGCACTTGCATATTGTATTTTGCATCATTCCTAATATATAATAAAAAGGTTATAGTAAAAACATTAAAAGGGAGCGTCCATAATGGCGAACGAAGCAAGATCGCAGGTGAACATTAAGCTCATTTCTACAATTCGCCCAATTGAGGGGGAATCTGAAGGTTATGAAATGTTGCTAACAGGGCAGCTACTTGAAAAAGCAGGAAGCATATATTTGAAATATGAAGAGGTGCAAGAGGATAAAACCATCCGCACAACTATGAAGCTAGGCAATGAACAGGCATTAATTATGCGTAATGGAGCAGTAAAAATGCGATTACCACTTAACATAATTGAACAACAAATGGGTCATTATGAAAGTGAATTAGGTTCAATGCCACTCGTCATAGACACGAAGGAAATGACATTTACAAAGCAGGCAGTAAGTGGAGATTTCCATGTACAGTACGATTTACTAATGGGTGGGCAATCCGTTGGCAATTATACATTAGACATTACATTTACGGAGGTACAATGATGAACGCAGTAGAACAAGTACAACAAGCCATTAAAGTGGCAATTGCGCAGGCTGTTGAAAAAGCTAGTTTAGTCGAAGCTGGCACAGAGTTAAATATTCACCTAGAAACACCGAAGGATAAGGCAAATGGGGACTATGCAACAAACATTGCAATGCAATTAACGAAGTTAGCAAAAAAACCACCTCGTGCGATTGCAGAAGCAATTTTAGAAAACCTAGACACAGCAGGGACAGATATTGAAAAAATCGATATTGCTGGCCCTGGCTTCATGAATATCACTGTGCGTAAAGATTTCCTAACAGGTGTAGTAAAAGCAGTGCTTGAGCAAGGTGCTGATTATGGCCGTTCAAATGCTGGTGCAGGAGAAAAAGTTCAAGTTGAATTCGTATCTGCAAATCCAACAGGAGATCTTCATTTAGGTCATGCACGTGGAGCTTCTGTAGGGGATTCATTATGTAATGTGTTAGATATGGCAGGTTACGCAGTATCTCGTGAGTACTACATTAACGATGCAGGTAACCAAATTAATAACTTAGCGTATTCACTTGAAGCTCGTTATAAGCAAGCTTTAGGATTGGATGCTGAGATGCCAGAGGATGGCTACCACGGTCCAGATATTATTGAAATCGCTGGTAAACTAGCAGGTGAGCATGGCGATGCAATTTTATCAAAATCTGAAGAAGAACGTTTTGCATTCTTCCGTCAACATGGTTTAGCGTTAGAATTAGCCAAGTTAAAAACAGACCTTGCAAACTTCCGTGTAAACTTTGATGAGTGGTATTCAGAAACATCACTATACGAAAACGGCAAAATCGAAGTAGCTTTAGATAAACTGAAAGCGAATGACCATGTATTTGAAGAAGACGGTGCTACTTGGTTCCGTTCGACAACATTTGGCGACGATAAAGACCGCGTGTTAATTAAAAATGATGGCTCTTTCACATATTTGACTCCAGATATCGCATATCATGAAGATAAAATTGTACGCGGCTTCGATAAATTAATTAATATTTGGGGTGCTGATCATCACGGCTATATCCCACGTATGAAAGCTGCCATTCAGGCGCTTGGTTACGACCGTGATACACTTGAAGTAGAAATCATCCAAATGGTTCAACTTTATAAAAACGGTGAGAAATTCAAAATGTCTAAACGTACAGGGAATGCTGTTACAATGCGTGAGCTTGTAGAAGAAGTTGGCTTAGATGCAGTTCGTTACTTCTTCGTGAAAACAGCAGGCGATTCTCACATGGACTTTGACCTTGACCTTGCCGTTTCTCAATCAAACGAAAACCCAGTGTACTACGCACAATATGCACATGCACGTATTTCTTCAATTTTACGCTCAGCAAATGAGCAAGGCTTTGCTGCAACAACAGATCATTTAAGCCTACTAACTGCTGAAAAAGAAATCGATTTACTGAAAAAAGTGGGCGACTTCCCGAAAATGGTAGCAGATGCTGCGAAGCACCGTACACCACACCGTATCGCCAACTATATTCAAGAAACAGCAGCTGCATTCCACAGCTTCTATAACGCTGAAAAAGTGTTAGATGCTTCAAATAAAGAGCTAACAGAAGCTCGCTTAGCCCTTATCACTGCTGTGCGTACAACAATTGCCAACGCACTACGCTTAATCGGCGTTTCAGCACCAGAAAAAATGTAATAATCGTCTTTCCAGCCCTCGGCACAATCATGTGCCGGGGGTTTTTTTGTTTTAGGTAGCAAGAGCGGTTGAGGCGAGGGAAAGAGTGGCTGGGGCGACGGAAAGAATGGCGGAGCGACAGTAAGAGTGGCCGGGGTGAGGGAAAGATTCCGGGGAGGCGGAAAGAATAGCCGAAGCGACGGAAAGAGCAGCCGTGGCGACGGAAAGAATAGTCGAAGCGACGGAAAGAATCCGAAGCGACGGAAAGAATAGTCGAAGCGACGGAAAGAACCGCCGAGGTGACGGAAAGAATCCGAAGCGACGGAAGGAGCAGTCGGGGCGACGGAAAGAATCCGAAGCGACGGAAGGAGCAGTCGGGGCGACGGAAAGAATCCCCAAAAACGTGGATAGAACCATCAAAAACGTGGATAGAATCCCCAAAAACGTGGATAGAACCCCCAATATCGCGGATAGAACTCTAAAAGTCGTGGATAGAACCATCAAAGTGCTAGATAATATCTCCGAAATAATCAGATTCATCTCTCTAAAACTATAATTTTCTGCAAAATTCAGATATTTTGTTGAAGTTTACGTTAGCGTCAATGATATACTGATGAAAAATGGGAAGGGGGAGATGGTGTTGAAGACGATTCAAGAAGTGGCTAAGCAGTTTAATGTTTCAACACGGACAATTCGCTATTATGAGGAGCTGGGGCTGCTTCATCCCAATCGATCATCTACTAATCAGCGAACCTTTTCAAAAAAAGAATTAGCGAAGCTTAAGCTTATTATCCGAGGAAAGCGGTACGGTTTTTCACTTGAGGAGATTAAGGAGATGGTGTTGCTGTTTGATTATGATCGCACCGGCATTCAGCAGTTGGAGCGTACGGTCGAGTATGGGGAACAAAAAATTGAAGAGATTGATGGCAAAATTGCAGAGCTTGTACAGATGAAAAAGGAGATACAGCAGTTACAAGGCATATTTACAGAAAAATTAGCGACTTTAAAGGGAGAGATGCTTGATGAATAGTTCGAATTTGTTAGCACGTAATGCGCGAAAGTACCCTATGAGTGAAGCGGTTGTTTGTCAGGGCAGACGAGTAACTTATCGTGATTTAGATGAGCAAGTGACACGTTTTAGTCATGCTTTAGTAGAGCAGGGTGTGCGACAAGGCGATAAAGTAATCATTTTTATGCCAAATGTTGTAGAGTTTGTTGTTAGCTATTTTGCTATTCAGCGCATCGGGGCTATTGTCGTACCGGTAAATGCGAAATTTACGTTGCAGGAGGTCGAGTATGTAGCTCGGCATGCTGATGCTAAAGCTATTTTAGTGCATGAGGCAATTTTTGCAGTAGTTGAAAACATCACGGTAGTTCCTTTAAAAATCAAAACGGGTCAAGAGTACGCTGGCTGGCTAAACTATGAAACACTTATTGAACATGCAAGCACTCAAACAATTGATTGCCAGTTGAATGAAGATGATGTCTCAACGATTTTATATACATCAGGTACAACGGGAAAACCAAAGGGTGTGTTGTTTAGCTATCGCAATATTTTATCTGTAGCGCAAATGATTGCAGTGGAAATGGAAGTAAAGCCAGAAAGCCGGATCCTTCTTATGATGCCGTTAACGCATTCAGCTCCATTACATTTATTTTTAATGGCAGGGGTACTTGTAGGATCAACAAACGTGTTAACACCAACGTTTACACCTGATTTATTTATTGATTCAATAGAGCAGGAGCGGACGACACATTTCTTTGGAGCGCCTGTTGCATATTTGTTAACTGCCCAACTGCCAAGATTGCAAACAGCTGATTTATCATCGATGAAATGGTGGGCATATGGTGGCGCACCATTATCACAAAACGAAGTCCGTCATTTACAAAAAGCTTTTAGAACAGAAAATTTAACTTGTGTCTATGGCTTAACAGAGGCTGGGCCAAACGGTTCAATATTGCTTGGTGAAGAGCATGCAACGAAGGCGGGGAGTGTTGGGCGACGTGCACCACTTGGAGCAGAGTTGCGTATTATCAACGACATTGGAGAAGATGTCAGTGTTGGTGAAGTAGGAGAAATTGTGTTATTCGGTGAGAGCAATATGCTGGGCTATTACAAGGATGACATTGCAACAAAGGCTGCATTTATAGATGGCTGGCTGAAAACAGGAGACTTAGCTCGCTTAGATGAGGACGGCTATATTTGGATTGTCGATCGTAAAAAGGATGTCGTTTTTTCAGGCGGTGTGAATATTTATCCGAAAGAAATTGAAGATCGTATGTTGAGTTATGAGGGAATATTTGAAGTTGCTGTAATAGGTGTACCACATCCGGAGTGGGGAGAAACGGTGAAGGCTGTTTATGCTGCTAAAACAGAAATTGACGAGAACGAACTTAAAGCTTATTTGGAGGAGCATCTTGCTAAATATAAAATTCCACGCATGTTTGAACGTGTGGAAGCGCTACCACGAAATGCATCAGGCAAAATACTAAAACAAACGTTGAAAGGACAAGAGGTGAAATAAAATGAAGGTTTTACAGCAGGAAGAAATGAAGACAACAAACTTTTTTAAAGAGAATGATACACTTCAAAATGTTTTAGAAATGATGCTAGATAAAGAGTTTGCGGAATATGCAACACGTGAGCTAACAGATTTCGGCGAGCTTTGTGCAGGAGATATTGATGTGAGAGCTAAACATACGGATAGAGAGGGTGAACCTCGATTACAAAGGTATAATGCCTATGGTGAAGAAGTGTCAGAGATTTGGGTCAATGACGGCTATAAAAAAACAATTGAAGAGACGTACAATACTGGCATTGTTGGCTATGTGCATAAAGATATTCCGCAATTAGGTAGAAAGGGCAACTATGTGTATAGCTTTGCTCAAGGCTATATACTATCACATGCTGAACCAGGCTTTTACTGTCCTGTTACGTTAACGATGGCAACGGCTTATCTGCTTGATCATTATGCGAGTGATGAGGTGAAGGAGCGCTTTTTACCACATGTTTGTGCAACTGGAGAGACAGAGCTCTATGAGGGGGCTACATTTTTAACGGAGCGCCAAGGTGGCTCTGATGTCGGAGCGAATGTTGTAGAGGCAAGGCAGGACGGCAATCAGTATCGTTTATATGGTGAGAAATATTTTGCATCTAACGCTGGAATGTGTGGAGTGACTATGGTATTGGCACGCATGGAAGGGGCTCGCGCAGGCTCAAAGGGTTTAACATTGTTTGCAGTTCCATGGAGAAATGATGATGGCACAGTTAATAACCTGCGCGTTCGGCGTTTAAAGGATAAACTTGGTGTTAGAGCAGTACCTTCTGGTGAGGTGGAATTTGATGGGGCGCTAGCATATGTTGTTGGTGATCCGAATAAAGGGATTTACTATATGTTGGAGGCGCTTAATTTATCAAGAATTTGCAATGCAGTTGCTTCTATCGGCATCATACGTCGCGGCTATTTAGAGGCGAAGCACTATGTGACAAATCGCCATGCATTTGGTAAGCCTTTAACGCAATATCCTATGATCCAGGATACACTAGGGAAATTTGCTGCCAAGCTTCATGTAGAAGTTGCTACGGTTTTTGATCTTATTCAGCTATACGATAAAGTAACTAGTGGACAGGGGAATAAAGAGGACATCATTTTGAACCGCTTGTATATTGCAATCATGAAAAAAGAAACGGCTGAGCAAGCTGTACATTATGCGAGTGAAGCCATTGAATTACATGGCGGAAACGGCTATATTGAAGACTTTGTTACACCTCGGTTATTAAGAGATGCACAGGTCCTTACCGTATGGGAGGGGACTGCAAATATTTTAGCTTTAGAGCTCATTCGTTTAGTTGATAAGTTTCATGTGCACGTAATGTTTGTTCGTGTTATGGAGGAACGTCTAGAAAAACTGGCTGTCAGTCCATTAGTTGAAATTGTAGTAGGGCAATTAGCAAAACTAGATTCAACTTTGCAAACATTTAGCCGTTTAGATGATGCAACAAAAACGTTTGAAGCAAAAAAGGTCGCAGAGCAAATGGCACATTTATATGAAAGTGTTGTAGCAGTTGAATGGGCACAAAGATTCGGCGGCAAATATGAGAAGCTAGCAGACATTTATTTAGAGAATACATGGGCATTACGAGAAATGGGTGCACCAATGAAAACGGTACAGTATTTTTCTGACATAGTTTAACTTTTTTCAGCGTCCAAACATCCGCTGAAATAGAGGAACCCAGTCTAAGCACGCCACGTCCTGTGGCAATGATGACGAGCATAATTGATTTGATGAAGAGTCGTCTCGAATGGAGGCGACTTCTTTGATTTTCATGTATAATACAATCAACTGAATATTATAAAGGTTCTTTACTTAAGTAAAGTGAAAAGGGAAATCGGTGTAATTCCGATGCGGTCCCGCCACTGTAAGTGTGAGTTTTTTCAATCTGCGCCACTGAAAATTTCGGGAAGGCTTGAAAAAGCGTATGAAGCACGAGCCAGGAGACCTGCCTTTATAGAAAACACGTTGTAGCCTACGAGGATAGGATGGTGGATTTTGTATATGTATATTGTGCAAATTTGACCCCCTCATTTTTTTTATGATGAGGGGTATTTGTTTTGTAAGCTGAATATCGATAAATTTGAAAAAGAGGGCGATACCCCCACAATGTTAGGTAATAAACTCAAAAAGTTGGGTGATA
>NZ_JBHURE010000011.1:7584-29090 GCF_042674095.1 Lysinibacillus sp. NPDC056959
GATCCGAAAAGTTGGGCGATAAACCTAAAATGTTGGGTGATACCCCCATAATGTTGTGCGGAAACACACGATGTGGTCGATAAATCCACAAAGTTAGGTAATAAACTCAAAAAGTTGGGTGATAGATCCGAAAAGTTGGGCGATAAACCTAAAATGTTGGGTGATACCCCCATAATGTTGTGCGGAAACACACGATGTGGTCGATAAATCCACAAAGTTGGGTGATAAACTTAAAAAGTTGGACGATATCCCCACAACGTTGAGAGATCAACAACTCCACAACCTTAAACGATAAAAACCTAAAATGTATCGATCAATCAGATAAACAAGTCGTTAACTTTATGCACAGATAGACTAAGGGGGATTCACATGAAGAAATTTTGGAAAATAGGATTATCAGCATTTTTAGCTGTTGGCTTGCTTGCAGCGTGCAACACAAAAGAGGCGACAAATGACAAGCCGTCATCTGCTGAGCAGCAAGAGACATCTAAAGTAGATCAAGCAACATTTCCAATGACGATAACAGATGCTGTTGGCAAAGATATTACGCTAGAAGCACCTCCTGAAAAAATAGTTTCTCTCATTCCAAGTAACACTGAAATTTTATTTGGTCTTGGCTTAAATGATGAAATAGTAGGTGTAACAGATAATGACGATTATCCAGCAGAGGCTACTAAAAAAGATACGGTTGGCGGTGTAGATTATAATATTGAACAAATTATTGCGTTAACGCCAGACATCGTTTTTGCACATGCATCCGGTATGAGTTATTCAAAAGGATCAATTGAACAGCTTGAGGCTGCCGGTGTGAAAGTATTTGTTGTAGCGGATGCAAAAAACTTTAATGAAACTTACACAACGATTGAACAGCTTGGTCGTGCAACGGGAAAACTAGAAGAGGCTAAGAAAATAGTCGCAAATATGAAGGATAAAATTGAAGAAGTTGAAACAAAACTTAAGGGTGTTGAGCCAAAGAAAGTCTTTTTAGAATCGTCTGATGAGCCACAGATTTATACAGCTGGGAAAGGTACATTTATGAATGAAATGTTAGAAATGATTCATGCCGAAAATGTGGCAGCAGATGTAAATGACTGGTATCCAATTGAAGCTGAACAAATTATTGCGAAAAATCCAGATGTCATTGTTGTGGCATATAATTATGTACCGAATATTTTAACGAAAATTCCACAACGTCCAGGCTTTGAGACAGTAACTGCCGTAAAAAATAAAGCTATTGTACAAGTGGATGAAAGTACGACAAGTCGTCAAGGTCCTCGATTAGCAGATGGTTTTGAGGAATTAGCAAAGGCCGTTTACCCAGAGGCGTTTAAATGAGTAAAACAATTGTAGCCTATGTAACAGCAATTACGCTTTTAATCATTAGCATCTGGTGTGGTGTAGCGATAGGCTCAGTTCATATTCCATTAGAAGTATTGTGGAATAAGGCGGCCGATGAAACAGCTGCCAATATTTTATGGAAGATTCGTTTACCTCGAGTGATGCTAGCAGGGCTTGTAGGGGCATCACTTGCTATTGCAGGGGCAGCTTTTCAAGGCCTATTAAAAAATCCTTTGGCTGATCCTTATACGTTAGGTGTTTCCTCTGGTGCATCAGTTGGCGCAGTGATGACGATTTTCTTTAGTGTCTCAATACCTGTAATCGGTCATTTTACATTGCCAGTCTTTAGTATGATAGGGGCCATATTAACAATGTTTGCTGTTATGGGTTTTGCTAGAATAGTAGACCGTTCACTAAAAATGGAAACTCTTATTTTAACAGGGGTAATATTTAGTTCATTTTTAGGTTCCTTGATTTCATTAATGATTGCATTATCTGGTGAGGAGCTACGCCAAGTAATCGGATGGTTGCTCGGTTCAGTATCGATGCGTGGTTGGCCTTACGTTCAGATGATCATTCCGTTTGTCATTATTGGCTCTATTATGCTTTGGACACAAAGACGTGAGTTAAATGTTCTGTTATATGGTGAAGAACGTGCGAAGCATTTAGGTGTCAATGTTAAACGTAGTAAATATATTATTTTAGTAGGTGGATCCATGTTGACAGGAGCAGCGGTAGCTGTTTCTGGAACGATTGGCTTTGTTGGTTTAGTTGTTCCTCATATGACGAGAATGGTTTGGGGTTCAGATCATCGTCATTTATTGCCGTTATCATTTTTAAATGGGGCGACTTTGCTAATTATTTGTGATTTAATAGCAAGAACAATTATTATGCCAAGAGAGCTGCCGATTGGTGTCATTACTGCATTTATTGGGGCGCCCGTTTTTTCCTATATTTTTTATAAACAACGTAGAGGCAAGGGGGTACGGGCATGATTGTTGTTGAACATCTTTCCGGTGGTTATGAAGACGTACCGATCGTCCACGATATAAGTTTTTCCGTTGAAAAAGGTAAAATACTAGGGATTTTAGGGCCGAATGGTAGTGGGAAATCCACACTGTTAAAAGTAATAAGTGGCATACTACCAGCAACTGCAGGCACTGTATTAGTAGATGGTAAAAACAGTAGCTCTTACACTGCTCGTGCATTAGCAAAGAAGATGGCAGTGCTGCCACAATTACATGCTAATGCATTTTCAAACAGTGTAAGGGAGGCTGTATCGCTTGGACGTTATCCACATCAAACCGGCTTCTTTACAAGCTGGTCTGATCGTGATGAACAAGCAGTGCAACATGCAATGCTGCAAACAGGTGTAAAACGCTATGAACAGACACCGATGGAATTTTTGTCGGGCGGTGAACAGCAAAGGGTTTTTGTCGCCCAAGCTCTTGCACAAACAGCGGAAATATTGCTGCTAGATGAGCCGACCAACCATCTAGATATTGCGCATCAACGTCAAATTTTAGATATGGTACGAAAGGAAGCAATAGAATGTGGTTTGACCGTTATTATGGTACTGCATGATATGAATTTAGCTTCTCTTTACTGTGATGAATTATTACTAATGGAGGAAGGACGGATGCGGGCATTTGGGGCGCCGCATGAAGTATTAGTCGCTTCGCAAATCGAAGATGTCTATCATGCTCGAGTGGCAACTTATGCACATCCAGAAATTCCAAAGCCTCAAATTACAATGATGCCAGCCTCCGTTGAACATCAGCAACGTGCTGTCATTAAAAAAGAAAATTTCACTGTTACAGATCAGTACATTAAGCTTCAATCAGAGTTTCCTTTAAAAACGGTGTCCTCAGCTGTCCATAATCCGGGTATCGGTTGGTATGATTGTCTGTTAAATCGCTCTGTACCAATAGATTATGTGATTAATGATGTAAAGAGAGAGGTCGCTGAATTTTTACTAAAGGAGCACTTTTCATCTACAAGTACAGTCGTCATGTTAACAGCTGTCCCAACAAATCTTGTAGCTATTAATGAATTTCAAGCTTCTTTTGGTAGCGTTCTTGTAGCTGTTACGGCTGGGGTTGGTAATGCTGTTGATGTATCTCGTGCACATGAAAGACAAGATGAACCATATATTGGTACTATAAATACGTGGGTCATCGTGAATGGCTGTTTATCAGAAGAAGCGTTTTTCCAAGCAATGATGACAGCTAATGAGGCGAAAACAAAGGCATTGCAATCAGAAAATATTCGTGATGAGCTTAGTGGTACGATTGCAACAGGTACTGCTACAGATAGTTTATTGATTGCAGCGACACAAAAAGGGGAAGAAATGCTGTACGGCGGTCCCATTACTGATGTAGGTAAGATCATCGGTAGAGGTGTTTTTGAAACGACTGTGCAGGCAATAAAAAATTATCTTCATTCAGCAGATACACTTGCTGAATGAAGATAATGCCGCCGGCGGATGTCACGGATTTTCAAGGGAATGAATTGTGCGGGCACAATTCAAAATCCGGACGCATTGTTTATCTGTGCGAAAGCGTAGTGCTAACGTAGCGACAGCAACAATTACGCCAAGACGAAATTGATAAAAAACAATTCTAGGAGATGAGAGAAATGAAGCTTTACACGAAAACAGGCGATACAGGGAAAACAAGTCTTATCGGTGGACGCGTTGACAAAGATAGCTTACGCGTAGAGACATATGGGGCCATCGATGAATTAAATTCTTTTATTGGTAAGGCTATTAGTGAACTAGATCGTGAGCTATTCAAGGATATTCTAATTGATTTAGAAACGATTCAGCATGAGCTTTTTGATGCAGGCGGAGACCTTGCTAATGTTATGAAGGAGCGTCATTATAAGCTTACAGAGCAGCCGATTGAAGTGTTGGAATCGCGTATTGATGCATTGTCAGATGAAGCACCACCGTTACAACGCTTTATTCTACCAGGCGGTGCACCAGCAGCTGCAACTTTACACATTGCTCGCACAGTAGCACGTCGAGCAGAGCGTCAAATGGTAACGCTTATGAAGGAAATCGAAGATGTACCGACAATTGTACAAAAATATTTAAACCGTCTATCTGATTATTTATTTGCGGTTGCACGTGTTGTGAATTTCCGATTGAATGTTGCGGATATTGAATATATTCGAAGCGGCAATGTGTTTAAAAAATAACTTGATCACTAAAAGTTGTGGATGAACTCCACGTTATTGTGATGAATTCGTTTTTCGAAGAATACTTTGAAGATTTATCGGAAAAAAATCTCATTTTATCGGAATGTTTTCTCGATTTATCGGAACAATTTTAGCTTATATCAACTAAGGGCGACATGAGACCGCGAGTAGAGGAACGAAAGGCTAAAGGCATCACGTTGAAATCTAGCACACTTGAAAAAGTCGATTTGTCATCAAAAACATGATGCAAATCGGCTTTTTGAATATCTTAATACAATTAAAAGACAGATTTATAATATAAGTGAATGAATCTCTTTAGTGGTTAATAGCCCGCTTTGAAAATTCAGGGTGGCTTTTTATCTTGTAAAATGTAAGAATATAAAATTATCAGAAATATTTCCGTTTTATGTTGACTGAATGCTCACTCATTTATTAGAATAGGAATATAATGATTGAACTAGCAAATTTACTACAAAGAGAGAAACTTACGACAAACTAAAGGGGGGACCAACCATGAGTCCATTAGTAATTGCAAACATTGTTCTAACAGTCGTGGTTGTGCTTTATGCAGTAGGGTTATTTTTCTATCTGTTAAAAACACGCTATAAGTTTGTGCAATTGGGGAAAAAGGTTGAGTTTGATGAAAGTGTTCAAGAACGAATTCGTTATCTTATGGTCAATGTACTTGGCCAAAATAAGTTATTAAAAGATCCGAAGAGTGGTTTAATTCACGTTATGTTCTTCTATGGATTTTTGATGGTGCAGCTAGGTGCCATTGATTTAATTTGGAAGGGGTTAGCACCTGGATCACATTTGCCGCTTGGCATTTTCTATAGTGTGTTTACATTTTTCCAAGAGCTTGTAGTATTAATGATTTTAGTGGCGGTTGTGTGGGCATTTTACCGTCGTTATGTAGAAAAGCTAGTACGTCTAAAACGAGGCTGGAAAAATGGGCTTGTTTTAATATTCATTGGCGGGTTAATGGTATCCACATTGCTTGCAAATGGTATGGGACTAATTTGGCATGGTGAAGAACTAACTTATACAGAGCCAGTTGCTTCTGGCATTGCTGCTATTTTTAGCTTCTTACCAGCATCAGCAGCGGCAGTTGTTTTCTATGTAATGTGGTGGGCGCACTTATTAATTCTATTAACATTCTTAGTGTATGTACCACAATCGAAGCACTTCCACTTAATTGTGAGTCCAATCAATGTGTACATGAACCGTTTAGATCGTACAGGTACTTTAACACCAATCGATTTTGAAGCATTAGAAAATGCTGAAGATGAAGAGGATATTCCAGCAATTGGTGTTGGACGTATTCAAGACTTCACACAAAAACAAATGCTAGATTTATATTCTTGTGTAGAGTGCGGACGTTGTACAAATATGTGTCCAGCGTCAGGGACAGGGAAAATGCTATCACCGATGGATTTAATCGTGAAGCTACGTGATCATTTAACATTTACAGGTGCTGTTGAGACAAAGCAAAAGCCTTGGGTACCTTATCAATTCTTTGCTAAAACAAAGGGGAATCAGTTAGCGATGGCAGCTGGTGCTGAGGGGGCAGTTATTGAGGATATTTACAGCCCTTCTTTAATTGGCGAAGTCATTACAGAAGAAGAGATTTGGGCATGTACAACTTGCCGAAACTGTGAAGATCAATGTCCTGTTATGAATGAGCATGTCGATAAAATTATTGATTTACGCCGTTACTTAACAATGACTGAAGGAAAAGTAAACCCTGATGCACAACGCGCGATGACAAATATCGAACGTCAAGGCAATCCTTGGGGCTTAAACCGTAAAGAAAAAGAAAATTGGCGTGACTTAGATCCGACAATTCATATTCCAACAGTGAAAGAGCTGAAAAAATCAGGCGAAGAAATGGAATATTTATTCTGGGTAGGTTCAATGGGGGCATTTGATAACCGCTCACAAAAAATTGCCTTAGCATTCTGTCGTCTATTAAACGAGGCAGGCGTGAAGTTTGCGATTTTAGGAAATAAAGAGAAAAACTCTGGGGACACTCCACGTCGTTTAGGAAATGAGTTCTTATTCCAAGAGCTGGCGACAGCGAATATTGATGAATTTGAGAAAAACGACGTGAAGAAAATCGTTACGATTGACCCTCATGCTTACAATATCTTTAAAAATGAATACCAAGACTTTGGCTGGAAGGGTGAGGTCTACCACCATACTGAACTATTGAATCAATTGATTGATGAAAATCGTCTAGCGTTAAATTACGAAGTTCATGAAACGATTGTGTTCCACGATTCTTGTTATTTAGGTCGTTATAACGATGTTTATGATGCACCACGTGAGATTTTACGAGGTATTCCAGGTATTAAGCTTGTGGAAATGGAGCGTAATCGTGAGGAAGCAATGTGCTGTGGCGCAGGTGGCGGCTTAATGTGGATGGAAGAGCATGTTGGCAACCGAATTAACGTAGCAAGAACAGAGCAAGCTTTAGCAACGAATGCTTCTGTCATTTCTTCTGGATGTCCTTACTGCTTAACGATGCTTGAGGATGGTACGAAGGCAAAAGAGGTTGAGGATACAATCGGTACATTCGATGTTGCAGAACTATTGGAGCGTTCAGTATTTGGTGAAAAAGTGAAAGCTGTCGAAGAATCTGTTGAAGAAGCAGCGGATGTAATGGTTGAAGAAGTAGTAGCTTCTGTGGACAGTGTCGAACAAGACGAGAAAGTAGAGACTAACGCAGAAAAATGATGGTTATTGCAGAAATATTTTAGTTATCTGAAAAATATAAATTGCACAATAAATAATTGTTTTGTAGAATAAGATTAAATGGGAATGGGAGTTGATCTAACTTCTTTCAGCGGGTATCCAAACACCCGCTGAAAGAAGTTAAAGCCTCCGGCGGATGTCACGGAATCGAAAAGGAGTGCTTTGTGCTTGCACAAAGCCGATTCCAGACGCAATTATGCCGGGGCATAATTGATACAAACTCCCATTTCTCATCGATAGAGGTCGAGCGAGCGTTCAGTCAACATTAATGCTCTTATACTTCTTCTAGAACGTAAAACAAAAGGGGTGTTTTACTTGAATAGAGCAGTAATTTTAGCAGGAGCAAGAACTGCATTTGGTAAGTTTGGAGGTTCACTATCAGCATTAAGCGCTAGTGATTTAGGCGCGATCGCCATAAAAGGGGCACTTGAGAAAGCGAATATTTCGCCTGATGAAGTGAATGAAGTAATTTTAGGCTCCGTTTTACAAGGGGGACAGGGCCAAATTCCTTCAAGGCAGGCTGCGATCAAAGCAAGCTTACCGATAGCAGTGAAAACAGAAACCATTAACAAAGTTTGTGCGTCAGGGATGCGTGCTGTAACACTAGCGGATCAGCTAATTCGATTAGGGGACGAAGAAGTAATAATCGCTGGTGGTATGGAATCTATGTCCAATGCACCGTATTATCTACAAAACGGTCGAACAGGCTTACGCATGGGCGATTCAACAATGGTAGATGGCATGCTATATGATGGCTTAACATGTGCTTTCGATAAGACAAGGTCGCATATGGGAATCTACGGCAATGTAACAGCCAAAGAATATTCGTTAAGCCGTGAGGAGCAGGATGCTTGGTCTGTTCGCAGTCATGAACGTGCACTTACAGCAATTGAGAAAGGTTACTTTGCTGAAGAAATCGTACCTGTGGAAATTCCACAACGTAAGGGAGAGCCGCTTCATGTCGATACGGACGAGGCACCAAGAGCTGGTACAACAATAGAGGTACTTGCAAAACTTAAGCCAGCCTTTGACAAGGATGGAACGATTACAGCAGGTAATGCACCTGGCGTTAACGATGGGGCATGTGCCTTAGTAGTAATGAGTGAGGAACGTGCAGCGCGTGAAGGAAGAGAGACGCTTGCGGTGATTATCGGCCATGAAGAGCTTGCGATTGAACCAGAGAACTTCCCGCAAACACCAGGGCTTGTCATTAACAAATTACTTAAAAAGACGGGGAAATCATTAGCTGATATTGATTTGATTGAAATCAATGAAGCATTTGCAGCAGTAGCTCTTGTCAGCAAGCAGCAAGCGGATTTAGATGCTGAAAAGATCAATGTTAACGGTGGTGCAGTTGCGTTAGGTCATCCAATCGGAGCATCTGGAGCACGCATTATTTTAACACTTGCTCATGAATTAAAACGTCGTGGCGGTGGTATCGGAATTGCTGCTATCTGTTCAGGTGGAGGGCAAGGCGATGCGATTATGATTGAAGTACCGAAAACAGGGGGACACGAATAATGGGAATTCAAAAAGTAATGGTTATTGGTGCAGGGCAAATGGGCTCTGGCATTGCACAAGTTTGTGCACAAGCTGGCTATGATGTAAAACTGAACGACATGAAACAAGAATTTTTCGAACGCGGTTTAGGAGTCATTACGAAAAACCTGATACGTGATGTCGAAAAGGGGCGTAAAACTGAGGATGAGAAGGCAGCCATTTTAGGTCGTATTAATATGTCACTAGATTTACAGGATGCTAGTGATGTAGATATTATCATCGAGGCAGCTGTGGAAAATATGGAAGTGAAGCAATCCATCTTTAAGCAAATTGATCAGATTGCACCGGCACATGCCATTTTAGCTACGAATACATCATCTTTACCAATTACGGAAATTGCAGCTGTTACAAATCGTCCAGAGCAAGTGATTGGTATGCACTTTATGAATCCTGTACCTGTTATGAAGCTTGTAGAAATTATTCGAGGGTTAGCTACTAGTGATGAAGTCTACAAAGTAGTTGAAGACATGACAGTAAAGCTATCGAAAACGCCGGTGGAAGTAAATGACTTCCCAGGTTTTATTTCGAATCGTATTTTATTACCAATGATTAATGAAGCGATCTACGCATTGTATGAAGGGGTAGCATCGAAAGAAGCCATTGACGATGTAATGAAGCTAGGCATGAATCATCCGATGGGGCCGTTAACATTGGCAGACTTTATTGGCCTTGATACATGTTTATCCATCATGGAGATTTTACATGAGGGCTTAGGCGATAGTAAATATAGACCTTGTCCATTGCTTCGAAAATATGTGGCAGCAGGATGGCTAGGTAAAAAATCCGGAAGAGGATTTTACGTTTATGAATAATCCTATGGGGATGGGACGATTCAAATGAAATGAAATGCTACGGACAACGTACAGGGGTGACATTATAGATGCATTTACAATTTACAGATGAACAAATAATGATGCGTGATATGGTTCGAAATTTCGCTCAGGATAAAATTGAACTGTGGGTAGAACGTATGGAAGCAGGAGAGTTTCCGCGTGAACTCCTTGCGCAAATGGGAGAATTAGGTTTAATGGGGATTACAACGCCTGAGGAATTAGGCGGCTCAGCGATGGATTTCACATCGTACATAATTGCGATCAATGAACTATCAAAGGTTAGCGCAGTAATGGGTGTTATTTTATCCGTGCATACTTCGGTTGGAACAAATCCTATCATTTATTTCGGTAACGATGAACAGAAGAAACGCTATGTTCCAAAGCTTGCTGCGGGTGAATATTTAGGGGCATTTTGTTTAACAGAGCCTAGCGCTGGTTCTGACGCTGGCTCTTTACAATCCAAAGCGGTGCGAGATGGAGATGAATATGTCATCAATGGCTCCAAGGTGTTTATTACAAACGGTGGAGAAGCAGATGTTTATATTGTCTTTGCCTCAACGAATCCTGCTGAAAAAACACGTGGTATTTCAGCATTTATAGTTGAAAAAGGAACACCAGGCTTAATCATAGGTAAAGATGAACATAAAATGGGCTTACACGGCTCACGTACAGTTCAACTAACATTCGACAACTGTCGCATTCCAGCTGCAAACCTTCTTGGGGAGGAAGGGGAAGGCTTTAAAATTGCAATGGCTAACTTAGACGTTGGACGTATTGGAATCGCAGCTCAATCTCTAGGCATTGCCGAAGCGGCGCTAGAGGCAGCTACTGCGTATGCAAAAGAACGTGTCCAATTTGGAAAGCCTATTGCAGCGCAACAAGGGGTTGGCTTCAAACTTGCTGATATGGCAACTGCCGTAGAGTCAGCAAAATTACTAGTCTTTCGAGCAGCAGATTTACGCACAAAAGGGTTGCCATGCGGAGTCGAGGCCTCGATGGCGAAACTTTTTGCCTCTCGTACAGCCGTGCAAACAGCGATAGACGCTATACAAATTTTTGGTGGCTATGGCTATACAAAAGACTATCCTGTAGAACGCTATTTCCGAGATGCAAAGGTGACAGAAATATACGAGGGTACAAGCGAAATTCAAAAGCTAGTCATTAGTAAACATTTACTTAAATAAAGTCTGATGTTATTGCGAAGTTGATTTTTTAAGGATGATTGACGATTGTACAGGGAAGACCGTTAATCCCGTGAAACATCATCACATATAGAAATCAACAAAACTGAGTCTAACGAAAAAGGGGAAATGGACAATGAACTTTCAATTAACAGAAGAGCATGAGCAATTACGTGAAATGATTCGTGATTTTGCTATTAATGAAGTAGCACCAACGGCAGCTGAACGTGACGAGAACGAAGAGTTTGACCGTGCAATTTTCGATAAAATGGCAGAGCTAGGCTTAACAGGTATTCCATGGCCAGAAGAATACGGCGGTGCAGGCTTTGATTATCTTGCTTATGTCATTGCAGTAGAAGAATTATCACGTGTATGTGCTTCAACAGGGGTAACTTTATCAGCACATACTTCACTTGCGGGTTGGCCGATTTTTAAATTCGGTAATGAAGAACAAAAACAAAAATACCTTCGTCCAATGGCAGAAGGTAAACATATCGGTGCTTACGGCTTAACGGAGCCAGGATCAGGTTCCGATGCTGGTGGCATGAAAACATATGCAAAACGTGATGGCGATGACTATATTTTAAACGGCTCGAAAATCTTCATTACAAACGGTGGAGTAGCAGATACATATGTTGTATTTGCAGTAACAGATCCAGAAGCTAAACATGGCACATCTGCTTTTATTGTTGAAGCAGGCTTTGAAGGCTTCTCGGTAGGGAAGAAGGAGAAAAAACTAGGTATTCGTTCATCTCCTACAACTGAAATTATTTTTGATAACTGTCGCGTTCCGAAAGAAAATCTGCTTGGAGCTGAGGGAGAAGGCTTCAAAATTGCGATGACAACACTTGATGGAGGACGTAATGGTATTGCCGCACAAGCTTTAGGTATTGCCCAAGGCGCATTGGATGCAGCGGTTGAATACGGAAAAGAGCGTGTGCAATTTGGTAAGCCGATTACTGCCAACCAAGGTATATCCTTTAAACTAGCAGATATGGCAACTCAAATTGAAGCATCTCGACTGCTTACATACCAAGCGGCTTGGTTAGAATCGAATGGTCTACCTTATGGTAAGGCGTCTGCAATGGCAAAATTAATGGCTGGGGATACGGCGATGAGTGTAACGACTGAGGCGGTTCAAGTCTTTGGTGGATATGGTTATACGAAGGATTATCCAGTTGAGCGCTTCATGCGTGATGCAAAAATCACACAAATTTACGAAGGTACACAAGAGATTCAACGACTTGTTATCTCTCGTATGTTGACAAAGTAACGTATGACAGAAAAAGATAAAAGACCCCAAGTACAGTCAACAGTAAAAGATGAAAATCTCATCGCCATTCGTCGAGAACAGATGATAGAGGGAGCCATTAAATTATTTAAAGAAAAAGGGTTTCACCGTGCCACAACGAGAGAAATCGCAAAAGCTGCAGGCTTTAGTATCGGAACATTATATGAATATATTCGTACGAAGGAAGACGTCCTTTACCTTGTATGTGATAGTATTTATCACCATGCGATGGGACGACTTTCAAGTTTTGAAATTAAGGCAGGAACGATTGAAGAGCTAAAGGAAATGATTCGAGAGTATTTCTTGCAAATTGATAGTTTGGTTGATGAGCTGACAATCATGTATCAGGAAACTAAATCGCTGTCGAAAGAAGCACAACGCTATGTATTTAGTAAAGAGTTTGAGATGGTTGCTACTTTTGAGCGATTACTAAAACGCTGTGTGCAGTCAGGTGAAATAACGATGACAGATAAACAAATTCACTTAGCAGCAAATAATTTAGTCGTTTCTGGACAAAGCTGGGCATTCCGTAAATGGGCGCTCCATCGTCAGCACTCGATTGACGAATTTATTGAAATGCAAATAACATTGTTCATTTCAGGCATAAAGGGGTTCTAATAAGTTCTGTAAAGGGGTTGTCGGTAATTGCATAGAGCGACATTGCAATTACCGATTTTTTTATGAGGCTCATCACCAAAGTTGGGGATGATATTTGTTAAAAATGTATGTCATGTAAATTAGTTGATTGAAGTGGAGACTGGGCGACTTCTTGGGGATCAGCGGTAGAGGAACGAAGGCTAAAACCATCACATCCTGTGATAACGCCTTCGTGACCAACATCGGTGCTGTTGCTGTCGCTGCGCTTTCGCACAAACAAAACCAAAACCCGCTGCTGCCGCTTCGCTTTCGCGCAAAAAACATCTGTTGGCCCGAGACCCTGGAGCGAGCGGATAGGGGAACGAAGGCTAAGAGCATCACATCCTGTGATAACGCCTTCGTGACCAACATCATGTTGGCCCAAGCGGCTCATCGGACGCCCCCAGGAAGCTCTGCTCTGTGCGAAAGCGTAGTGCTAACGTAGCAACAGCAATTGTTTTATCTGTGCGAAAGCGAAGCGACAGCAACAACAAAGCGCCCAGTCGGAACGGAAATCAACCACGCTTTATGATGATGAGTCGATAAAGAACAATAAGGGGAGAAAGTGGGGATTTCATATGACAAAGGTAGAAGTATATCGTCCAAAAAATCACGTACGTTTTGTTACAGCATCAAGTCTATTTGATGGACATGATGCTTCGGTTAACATTATACGACGTATTTTGCAATCAAGCGGTGTAGAGGTAATCCATTTAGGACATAACCGCTCCGTGGAAGAAGTCGTAAATGCTGCGATTCAAGAGGATGCGCAAGGTATTGCAGTATCATCTTATCAAGGCGGACATATGGAATACTTTAAATATATGTATGATTTGCTGCGTGAAAAAGGGGCGCCACATATTAAAATTTATGGTGGTGGCGGTGGTGTTATTTTACCGCGTGAAATTAAAGAGCTACATGCTTACGGGATTGCTGGGATTTTCTCACCAGAGGATGGGCGTGTTTTAGGATTACAAGGGATGATTAATGAGAAAATTAAAGGAACTGATTTCCCGACTGCTATAGGTAGCTATCAAGAAAAGCTGGATGCTCTATCAACAGAAACACCTGAAATTTTAGCAAACTTATTAACTGCGGCTGAATCGAATGAAGATGAAGAAACGAAAAAGATGCTAGCGGAAGCTCGCAAACGCTCAAAAGGGACGCCTGTATTAGGTATTACGGGAACAGGTGGTGCAGGTAAATCTTCCTTAACAGATGAATTAATTCGTCGCTTCTTGAAAGAGTTTCCGGATAAGCGCGTAGCTATTCTGTCTGTCGATCCGACAAAGCAAAAGACAGGCGGGGCTTTACTTGGTGACCGAATTCGTATGAATGCGATTTTCAATAATCGCGTATATATGCGTAGTTTAGCAACTCGTGGATCTCGTACAGAGCTTACTGCTTCCATTGGAGACGTGCTAGATGTAACGCGTGTAGCGGGCTATGATTTAATCATTGTTGAAACAAGTGGTATTGGTCAGGGTGACGCGGAAATTACAAAATACACTGATCTATCTATGTACGTAATGACAAGTGAATTTGGTGCGCCTACACAACTTGAGAAAATTGACATGATCGATTTTGCGGATGTGATTGCCATCAATAAATTTGAACGCAAAGGCTCTGAGGATGCACTACGTCAAGTGCAGAAGCAATATCAACGTTCTCGAGAGCTTTGGGATGAATCACTTGATAATATGCCTGTGTACGGTACGATTGCTAGTCAATTTAATGATAAAGGAACGAATGCTTTATTTGCTGCATTAGTAAATATCATTAATACGAAGACAGGTAGTCATTGGGAGACGGGTTATGAGCAATTTGCGAAAACGCAAAAGCAAGATGTGATTATTCCAAACGACCGTTGTTATTATTTACGAGAACTCACGGACACTGTGCGTGGCTATCATAAAAAATCAGAGCAACAGGTGGAATTTGCTCGCCGTCTATTCCAATTAGAGGGATCTATTGAAACGATCAAGGAAAAGGCGCCAAATGATGCATTAATTGCATCTCTTACTTCTTTAGCGGAAGGTGTCAGAGATGAATTAACGGCTGAATCTAAACGTATTTTAGATAATTGGCATGCTTTAAAAGAAGCGTATGCTGGAGATGAATTAGTAACGAAAGTTCGAGATAAGGAAATTCGAACAATTTTAAAGACAACGAGTTTATCTGGTACGAAAATTCCTAAAGTAGCCTTGCCGAAATTCGTAGATTATGGTGAAATTTTACGCTGGGTTTATAAAGAAAATGTACCTGGTGAATTCCCGTATACAGCAGGGGTATTCCAATTTAAGCGTGAAGGGGAAGATCCGAAGCGACAATTTGCTGGCGAAGGAACGCCTGAGCGTACGAATAAACGATTCCATTATTTATCGAAGGATGATGATGCGAAACGTTTATCAACAGCATTTGATTCGGTAACGCTATATGGGGAGGATCCAGATTACCGACCTGATATTTATGGAAAGGTTGGAGAGTCGGGTGTTTCTATTTGTACGTTAGAAGATATGAAAAAGCTATATGCAGGCTTTGATTTATGTGCACCATCAACTTCTGTATCGATGACAATTAACGGTCCAGCACCGGTTATTTTGGCAATGTTCATGAATACGGCTATTGATCAGCAAGTGAAACTACGTGAGAAAGAACTGGATCGACCTTTAACGGTTGAAGAATTTACGGAGACACGCGAGAAAACATTACAGGTTGTACGCGGAACCGTGCAAGCAGATATTTTAAAGGAAGATCAAGGGCAAAATACATGTATATTCTCAACAGAGTTTGCGTTACGTATGATGGGAGATATTCAGCAATACTTTATCGATCATAAAGTGCGTAATTATTACTCTGTATCTATTTCTGGTTACCATATTGCCGAAGCTGGTGCGAATCCAATTTCACAGTTGGCCTTTACATTAGCAAATGGCTTTACGTATGTAGAATATTATTTAAGTCGAGGAATGAATATTGACGACTTTGCGCCAAATCTATCATTCTTCTTCTCTAATGGACTTGATCCAGAGTACACAGTTATTGGACGCGTAGCTCGCCGTATTTGGGCAATTGTTATGCGTGATAAGTACGGTGCCAATGAACGAGCGCAAAAATTGAAATATCATATTCAAACATCTGGACGTAGTTTGCATGCACAGGAGATTGACTTTAATGATATCCGCACAACGTTACAGGCGTTAATGGCATTACAGGATAACTGTAATTCATTGCATACGAATGCATATGATGAAGCTATTACAACGCCTACGGAAGAATCTGTACGTCGTGCGATGGCTATTCAAATGATTATTACGAAGGAACATGGCTTAGCGAAAAACGAAAATCCATTACAAGGAGCGTTTATCGTAGAAGAGTTAACAGATCTTGTAGAAGAAGCGGTACTAGAAGAGTTTGATCGTATCAATGATCGTGGTGGCGTACTAGGTGCAATGGAAACACAATATCAACGTGGTAAGATTCAAGAGGAATCTATGCACTACGAGATGCTAAAGCATTCAGGTGAGTTACCAATCATTGGTGTTAACACATACTTAAATCCAAATCCGCCTTCTGAAGATGAAATTAACAATATGGAAATTGCGCGTGCATCAACGGAAGAAAAAGAGACGCAAATTCGTAATTTACAAGCCTTCTGGAAGCAACATGAAGGCGAGAATGCAGCAGCTCTTGCTCGTTTACAACAAGTGGCTGTAAACAACGGTAATATTTTTGCTGAGCTTATGGAAACCGTAAAAGTCGCTAGCTTAGGGCAAATCACGAATGCTTTATACGAGGTAGGCGGACAATATCGTCGTAATATGTAATGATTGTTAACGTTTATTCTATTTTGTACAAAATGTTTGTATAGTTTTAAGTGCCTAGTCTTAGGATTAGGCACTTCTTTTTATTTCCGTTATAATAGAAATGTAAAAAAAAGGGGAGACGCAATAGATGATGAAATCGGCTATTAACTACATCATTATTTTAGCTTTGGTGGTAGGAGTTATTTTCCTGTATGATAAGCAAATTGGCGCTGTTCCTTTACTATTATTATCTGTCTATTTGTTTTACTTGGGGATAAAAAAGATGCGTGATATAAAAAACAGTAATTGAAGCTAGCAATGAGGATAATACTTTGTATATAATGGGTATTATGCTTATGATGGGAAGTTACTTTTGTGCGGCCTTTTTTTGCTGCGCTCCGAAAATAAAGCTATATGAATTTTAAAACGTCCAATGTGATGAGAGAAAGGAAGTGCACGAATGAATTTTCGTGAAATGACAAAAGAACAATTAGCGGAAGAATCGTTAATTAACTTAGCTTATGCAATTTTAAATGAAAAACGTGCCTCAGTGTCTTATAATGACTTATTAACAATAATGCAAGAGCTTGTGGGCTATAGTGATGAAGAAATAAAAGCTCGCCTACTACAATTTTACACGGATTTAAATGTAGATGGCCGCTTCTTATTTAATCAAGAAACAGGCTGGGGCTTACGTGAATGGTATAAAGTTGAACAGATTGAAGAAGAAACAGCTCCATCTGTTAAAACGCATAAGAAAAAATCTAAAGCAGCCCTTGAGGATGAAGAAGATTTAGAAGAAGATTTAGAAGAAGAAGAAATTGACTTTGATGAAGATTATGAAGAATTCGTTGAAGAAGATCTAGACGAAGATGAAGAAGAAGATGAAGCAGAAGATAAAGAAGATATCGACTTTGATGAAGAAGATTTAGAAGACATCGATGAAGAAATCGATGAAGACTTTATCGATGAAGATGAAGATGAAGATGAATTTGAAGAAGAGGATGAAGTCTAATTTATTTCAGCAAACATCCGCTAAAATAAGTTAATAAGCCTTCTGAGGATGTCATGGAAATCGAGGTATAATTGATGATAATTACTCTTTGAAATTTTCTTTCTTTTATCCTTGTAGTAAAAAATCTTGACTTCTATCACGGTTACGTTTAATCTTTTACTTGGGCTCCTTATTAAAGGAGAAAGACCGTGTATGTAATACGCTCCCCCTGCAAACCTATGCAGGAGGAGCGTTTTTTTATTTTTTAACTTTATTCAATCAAGTTCTCCCATGTTTATAATTACGGAATGAATAGTAAGGCGCTAAATTATTCATGATGTATAGTAAGCGGTGATTGAATATATGTTAAATCTTTTTAAAAGGAAAGTAGAAAAGAGATAGAAACGATTACAGCTTCGAATCGACTACATATTTGTAGGCATTCTCGGCTTTTCTTATTTTAGGGATGAGAAATATTTATTTTCTTAGCCTGTCAAAACATTGGCATCAATGCTTAGAATCGGCATGTGGCGTGAATGTACTTTTCTTACTAACAATTTCTAGTACAACAAAAGGAGGAATTTTTTCATGACAAAGTATATTTTTGTAACAGGTGGGGTTGTGTCTTCACTTGGAAAAGGGATTGTAGCAGCATCTCTAGGTCGTTTATTAAAAAATCGCGGATTAGAAGTGACGATTCAAAAATTTGACCCATATATCAATATTGACCCAGGTACAATGAGTCCTTATCAACATGGTGAGGTATTCGTAACAGATGATGGCGCAGAAGCTGACTTAGACTTAGGTCACTACGAACGTTTCATTGATATTAACCTAGGAAAACATTCTACAGTAACATCAGGTCGTGTTTATCAATCTGTATTACAAAAAGAACGCCGTGGTGATTACAACGGTGGAACAGTGCAAGTAATTCCTCATATTACAAATGAAATCAAAGATCGTATTCAACGCGCTGGTCGCGAAACTAACGCAGACGTAGTTATTACAGAAGTAGGCGGAACAGTTGGGGATATTGAATCATTACCATTCCTTGAAGCAATTCGCCAGATGAAAACGAACTTAGGCCATAACAACGTAATGTACGTTCATTGTACGCTTATTCCTTACATTAAAGCTGCAGGTGAGCTTAAAACAAAACCAACTCAGCACTCTGTAAAAGAATTACGTTCTTTAGGTATTCAACCAAATATTATCGTTGTCCGCACAGAGCAAGAAGTGCCACAAGATATGAAAGAAAAACTAGCTTTATTCTGTGATGTACAGCCACACGAAATTATTGAATCTCGTGATGCAGAGCATTTATATGAAGTACCATTAAACCTACATGCACAAGATATTGATGATATCGTACTTGACCATTTTGGCATTGAAGCACCAGAAGCGGATATGGAAGAATGGCGCGAGCTTGTAGCAAAAGTGAAGAGCTTACCAAATAAACGAAAAGTAGCATTAGTAGGTAAATATGTAGAACTACAAGATGCTTACATTTCTGTTGTAGAAGCATTAAAACATGCAGGCTATGCATTTAATTCTGATATTGAAATTGACTGGATTAATGCAGAGCATGTAGATGCTGACAATGTTGCTACGCTATTAAAAGGTGCTGACGCTATTTTAGTTCCAGGTGGTTTCGGCGATCGTGGAGTTGAAGGTAAAATTTTAGCGACACAATATGCTCGCGAAAATAATGTACCATTCTTAGGTATTTGCCTAGGTATGCAACTGGCAACAGTAGAATTTGCTCGTAACGTGCTTGGTTTACAAGGAGCGCATTCAACAGAGCTAGATTCACTAACACAATACCCAATTATTGACTTCTTACCAGATCAAAACGACAATGTAGACATCGGTGGTACATTACGTTTAGGTTTATATCCATGTAAGTTAAAAGAAGGCTCAAAGGCAAGCCAAGCGTATGGTCAAGAGCTTGTTTATGAGCGTCACCGTCATCGTTATGAATTTAACAATGAATATCGTGAAGCGATGGAAGCAGAAGGTCTTGTCTTCTCAGGTACAAGTCCTGACGGTAAATTAGTAGAAATTATCGAGTTACCAGAAAATAATTTCTTCGTAGCATGCCAATTCCACCCAGAATTAGTATCACGTCCAAACCGTCCACAGCCATTGTTCCGTGATTTTATCGGAGCAACATTTAAATAATACAAAAAAGAGATGTCTCACGTGCTGAGACATCTCTTTTTTTAGCTCTTCGGCAAAACGAGATTATTCCGATAAAAATTAAAATTGTTCCGATAAAATGAGAAATTATTCCGATAAAAGCTAAAATTGTTCCGATAAAATGAGATTTTGTTCCGATAAATCTTCAAAGTATTCCTATATAAGAGGAGTTGTCTCTAGTGCTGAGACAACTCCTCTTATAGATTCTTTATAGCTCTTCGTCATCAAGACCAAGCATTTCATCATACGCAATTTTTACGGCTTCATAAACAAAAAGGGCAGCAATAGCGTGTGGCACAACTATGCGCTCACCTAAATCGTTCGGTAATAAACCACCTCGCATGCGTGTTGAAATATACGTATACGCTAAATCTGCCAGTGGATTTTCAGCATTAGCTACTTCGCTAGCAACGGCTGCAAAAGGAATAAACTGATTATTTAATTGCTGTGCTAATGCTAATGCATCCTCATCGTGTGCGCTACGTGTAAAAATGCATACACGATCTGCTTCTGTGATCACTGTATCTTTTGTCCAAGGGACTAACTTCGTAAAACGTTCCACAGCTTGAAATGCATTTATTTCGACAACTTGCATTTCGCCAAAGCATGCGAAATAGACATTACCTTCACTAATACCCGCTTGCGCAAGTAATCGCGCTGTTTCTTCAATTGCTTCCTCTTCATTTTGTGATATTCTTTGTAATAAACCACTTAGTTGTGTTGTTAATATTTTTGACATAGTCCCACCTCAATCAATATTATAGGTTTGAAAAGAGCATAAAGCAAAAGTAGATAATTTATAATAATAGAAGGTATTAATAGGTTAAAGGAGAATATTACATAATAGAGAGAATTTTACGTAAAAATAATAACTAAAAAAGGGCGGAATGAAATGTGAAACGAGTACTAATTGTCGATGATCAACCAGGAATTCGTTTACTTTTAAATGAAGTGTTGAAAAAAGAAGGTTACGGTACATATTTAGCTGCAAATGGTATGGAAGCACTGAAGTATGCTGAGGAGGAGGAAATAGATTGTGTCCTGCTAGACATGAAAATCCCAGGAATGGATGGCATTGAAATCTTAAAGCACTTAAAAGAGCGATGGCCACAACTTCCGGTTTTCATGATGACAGCATATGGTGAATTGGACGTTGTACAGGAGGCATTAGATTTAGGAGCTATTCGATATTTTACTAAGCCTTTTGATATTTTTGAAGTGCGTGATGAGGTTAATAAAATAGTAAGCGCTTAGATGAACAGGCAGTGGTCAACACCGCCTGTTTTTCTTGGTTATTAATAGAAGTTTTCTACCACTTTACTATTATTTTTCTTCCACAATAAATGACTCATCACCATAACGAGGAGTTGATTTCCGTCCGATGATCCTCTTTTATTTTTCTGCAGTATTGAGGTTTATCGACCAACTTTTTATATTTATCACCCAACTTTTTTAATTTATCGACCAACTTTCGAAAAATATCGACATCTACCTTCATGTAACACTATTTGATCGTACTGTGGCTAACCTTCGTTTCGTTAACACTGCACAACGATTGGACGCTGCCGCTCCGCTGTCGCGTAACCTTCGTTTCGTTAACACTGCACAGCGGTTGGCACTGCCGCTCTGCTTTCGCGTAACCTTCGTTTCGTTCAACTACACTACAGTTAGCACTGCCGCTATGTTGCACTCCGCTTTCGTGCAGAAAATAAC
>NZ_JBHURE010000011.1:29188-37865 GCF_042674095.1 Lysinibacillus sp. NPDC056959
ACAGCCCCCGCATTTCAAGGGCTAAACCTTTGTTCCGTTAACACTACACAACGGTTGGACGCTGTCACTCCGCTTTCGCGTAACCTTCGTTTCGTTCAACTACACTACAGTTAGCACTGCCGCTATGTTGCACTCCGCTTTCGTGCAGAAAATAACAGCCCCCGCATTTCAAGGGCTAAACCTTTGTTCCGTTAACACTACACAACGGTTGGACGCTGTCACTCCGCTTTCGCGTAACCTTCGTTTCGTTGCACTACACTACGGTTGGCACTGCCGCTACGTTGCACTTCGCTTTCGTGCAGAAAACAAAGTAACCTGAAATGCTTTTCAGGTTACTTTGTTTTTGCTATGATTAAACAGCATATCTATGTAGAAAAAATAGTCCTAAGAGGAGGATTTTTAGTATGGCATTAGTATCTATGAAAGAGATGTTAATTAAAGCAAAAGCAGAAGGTTATGCGGTTGGTCAGTTCAACATCAACAACCTTGAGTGGACTCAAGCAATTTTACAAGCAGCTGAAGAGGAAAAATCTCCAGTTATTCTAGGCGTTTCTGAAGGTGCAGGAAAATATATGGGCGGATTTATTTCCGTTGTACACATGGTAAAAGGTTTAATGGAATCTTATGGCACTACGGTACCTGTAGCTATTCACCTTGACCATGGTTCAAGCTTTGAAAAATGTAAAGAAGCTATTGATGCAGGCTTTACTTCTGTAATGATCGATGCCTCTCATCATCCATTTGAGGAAAACGTTGCGACTACTTCAAAAGTAGTTGAGTATGCTCATTCGAAAGGTATTTCTGTTGAAGCTGAGCTTGGCACAGTAGGCGGTGACGAGGATGGCGTAATCGGTGGTATTATGTACGCTGATCCAGAAGAATGCCGTAAAATGGTTGAGATGACAGATATCGATTGTTTAGCGCCAGCACTTGGCTCTGTACATGGTCCT
The DNA here is from genome assembly GCF_042674095.1 of Lysinibacillus sp. NPDC056959. Classification (NCBI taxonomy): domain Bacteria; kingdom Bacillati; phylum Bacillota; class Bacilli; order Caryophanales; family Bacillaceae; genus Lysinibacillus; species Lysinibacillus sp. NPDC056959. Next base: position 30,139 of record NZ_JBHURE010000011.1, read on the forward strand.
TATAAAGGCGAACCAAACTTAGGCTTTAAAGAAATGGAAGAAATCTCAAACTTAGCAGACCTTCCATTAGTATTACATGGTGGTACAGGTATCCCAACAAAAGATATTCAACGTTCAATTTCATTAGGTACAGCAAAAATTAACGTCAATACTGAAAATCAAATTGCTGCTACAAAAGTAATTCGTGAAGTTCTTGAAAACGATAAAGTTGTTTATGATCCTCGTAAATTCCTTGCACCAGCACGTGAAGCGATTAAAGCGACAGTTATTGGGAAAATCCGTGAATTTGGCAGTGCGCAAAAAGCATAATTTTAGTATCTAATACGCAAAAAAAACAGAGATGAATACACATATAAGAGAAGTGTTGATGTTGTTATCGACCTTCTCTTGTTTTTGAAATAAAAAATTTTCGGCAAAAATTTAAATAGCAGGCTTATCACCAAAATTTGTATAGTAAATTGATTGCCGTTCCAACTGATTGGTCCTAAGAAAGTGCTCAGAACGGAAATCAACTTCAAGTAGGATGATGAGTCAAAACAGATATTAGGAGGAAAAAATAATGAAATTTTTTATAGATACAGCAAACTTTGAAGAGATTAAAGAAGCACACGCATGGGGTATTTTATCAGGTGTTACAACAAACCCATCATTAGTTGCAAAAGAAGAGAATGTTTCTTTCCATGATCGACTTCGTGAAATCTCAGAGCTTGTAGATGGCTCAGTGAGTGGGGAAGTAATCGCTCTAGATGCAGAAGGTATGATTAAAGAAGGCTTAGAATTGGCTGAAATTGCTCCGAATATTACAGTTAAACTGCCAATGACTCCAGCTGGCTTAGAGGCATGTCGCTTCTTTGCAGACAAAGGTATTAAAACGAACGTAACATTAATCTTTAGTGCCAACCAAGCATTAATGGCTGCTCGTGCAGGTGCTACATATGTATCACCATTTATCGGTCGTTTAGATGATATGGGTCAAAACGGTGTAGAACTAATTGAAACGATTGCAGATATTTTCACAATCCATAATATCGATACGCAAATTATTGCTGCATCTATTCGTCATCCGCAACATGTAACAGCTGCAGCACTTGCAGGTGCACATATTTCGACTACTCCATTTAAAGTATTAAAGCAACTTTTCAATCATCCACTAACGGAAAAAGGAATTGAAGGATTTTTAGCGGATTGGAATAAGAGAAAAGGCGAATAATAAGATTATATAGTGAGCCAATTGCAGAAAAAATTACTTTCCAATCATGAGGGAGAACGCAAAATGGATGTTTATAAAATTACAGGCGAAAATCGCCTACAGGGTACAATAAAAGTTAGTGGTGCAAAAAATAGTGCAGTCGCCTTAATTCCTGCATCGATTTTGGCGAACTCTCCAGTGAAAATTGGAGGGTTACCAGAAATTTCTGATGCGTGGACGTTAAAGGCATTATTAGAGGAAATCGGTGGGGAAGTGTCATTTGAGGATGGCGTAATGACAATTGATCCTACGGAAATGATTGCTTTACCATTACCGAACGGCAACGTGAAAAAACTTCGTGCTTCCTATTACTTAATGGGAGCCATGCTTGGGCGTTTTAAAAAAGCTGTGATTGGTTTACCGGGAGGCTGCTTCTTAGGGCCGCGTCCTATTGATCAACATATTAAAGGCTTTGAGGCATTGGGTGCGAAAGTTACGAATGAGCATGGAGCGATTTATTTACGTGCTGATGAATTAATTGGTGCCAAAATATTTTTAGACGTTGCCAGTGTGGGAGCAACCATTAATATTATGTTAGCTGCTGTTCTTGCAAAAGGACGTACGGTTATTGAAAATGCAGCAAAAGAACCAGAGATTATTGATGTAGCAACTCTTCTTACTAACATGGGAGCTAATATTAAAGGTGCGGGTACTAGTGTTATCCGTATTGAAGGCGTAGAGGAGCTTCATGGTACGGAGCATACGATTATTCCAGATCGTATTGAAGCTGCTACGTTTATGATAATGGCTGCCGCTTTAGGTGAAGGCATTACCATTGATAATGTTATTCCATTGCATTTAGAGGCGATTATTGCAAAGCTTCGTGAAATGGGTGTAAAAATCGAAATTGATGAAGAAAGTATTTTTGTGCCCAAAACGGACCTTTCCTCATTGCAGGCCGTCGATGTAAAAACATTAGTGTATCCAGGGTTCCCGACTGATATTCAGCAGCCACTTTCTGTATTAATGTCTCAAGCATTTGGTTCCTCAAAGATAACAGATACGATTTATACAGCTCGATTTAAGCATATTGATGAACTTCGTCGTATGAATGCCATTGCACGCGTTGAAGGAAATACAGCTATTATTACAGGCCCTAATAAATTACAAGGTTCAACTGTAACAGCTACAGACCTTCGTGCTGGTGCTGCATTAGTATTAGCAGGGCTTTTAGCTGAAGGTGAAACAGAAATTCACGATATCTATCATATTGAACGTGGGTATAGCTCACTTATTGAGAAATTACGTGATTTAGGCGCTGATATTCGACGTGAAACAATAATGGCACGTGTAGCAGAGACAAAGGAATAATGAGAGCTAAAAGTTTTGAACTAACTATGTTACAATAGAGGTAATTTGAATGTTTCGGCGAAGAAACATGCCGATAACGGGAGGCAAATAAGACAATGGAACGTAGTTTATCGATGGAAGTAGTACGAGTAACAGAGGCAGCAGCAATCGCATCCGGGAAATGGATGGGTCGCGGTTTGAAAATTGAGGCAGATGATGCAGCAACGACAGCGATGCGCGTAATGTTCGATACAATTCCAATGCATGCTACAGTAGTGATTGGTGAAGGTGAAATGGATGAAGCACCAATGCTTTATATTGGTGAAGAGCTTGGCTTACGCAATGGTGGTCCTAAAGTAGATATTGCAGTTGACCCATTAGAAGGTACGAATATTGTAGCGAAGGGTACAAATGGTGCAATGACAGTTCTTGCTATTGCAGATAAAGGGAATCTGTTAAACGCGCCTGATATGTACATGGAGAAAATTGCAGTAGGACCAGAAGCGGCAGGTAAGGTAGATATTAACGCTTCTGTTACGTATAATTTATTACAAGTAGCGAAAGCTAAAAATAAAGATATTTCGGACGTAGTAGCTACACTTTTAGATCGACCACGTCACCAAGCAATTGTTGATGAAATCCGAGAAGCTGGAGCACGTATTAAATTTATTCAAGACGGTGACGTTGGAGCAGCTATCAATACTGCTTTTGATGAAACTGGCATTGATATTATGTTTGGTACAGGTGGTGCACCAGAGGGTGTTATCTCAGCTGTTGCTTTAAAATGTCTAGGTGGAGACTTCCAAGCGAAGCTAGTGCCAGAAGATGCTGAACAGTTAGAACGCTGCGAAAAAATGGGTGTAGACGTAGAAAAAGTTCTTTATTTAGATGACCTAGTTAAAGGTGACGATGCTATTTTTGCAGCGACTGCTGTAACAGATTGTGAGCTATTAAAAGGTGTTCAGTATAAAGGAGCCTACGCATTAACTCATTCAGTAGTTATGCGAGCTAAATCTGGAACTGTACGATTTGTAGAAGGTCGTCACGCTCTTGATAAAAAACCTAGCTATAAATAAAATTTTCTTCTAAAATATACCTAGTGCATCTTTTTTGCACTAGGTACCTTCTTCTAAATTTTCAACCATCCCATAGTTTTATAAGGCCATGTTATGCTTCAATGCTTTGCCTAGTTAATTGAAGTATCTATCGCCCTGCTTAATTTCTAACGAAAAACTGAAAATGCTGACAGGTACGAAAAGATTAACTTTATCTTCATGTAGCAAAATGCTATTGTATTGAAAGTAAAGTGTAACAATTATGCCAAGGTGATATAGGCCTATCGCAAAAAACTTCTATGAAAACCCCAAAAATGAAAATTATATTTTGAAAAAGACTGGAGTTGTGCACATGTCTGCATTGACAATCGCTCAATTAGAAAACATGACGTTAAAGGAGCTTTATGCCCTAGCACGCCAATATAAAATTTCATATTATAGCAAGCTAACGAAAAAAGAATTAATATTTGCTATTTTGAAAACTCGTTCGGAGCAAGAAGGCTATTTCTTTATGGAAGGAGTACTAGAAATTGTTTCGCAAGAAGGCTTTGGCTTCCTTCGACCAATTAACTATTCTCCAAGTAAAGAAGATATTTATATTTCTGCTTCTCAGATTCGTCGTTTTGACCTACGAAATGGGGACAAGGTATCTGGTAAAGTACGTCCACCTAAAGAAAATGAACGCTATTATGGACTACTACAAGTAGACGCTGTTAACGGTGAAGACCCAGAAGTAGCTAAAGAACGTGTGCATTTCCCTGCATTAACGCCTTTATATCCTGATCGACAAATTAAGCTTGAAACTACACAGCGCAATTTATCGACGCGTATTATGGATTTAGTGGCACCTGTAGGCTTCGGGCAGCGTGGATTGATCGTTGCACCACCAAAAGCAGGGAAAACGTCATTATTAAAAGAAATCGCGAATGCGATAACAACTAATTATCCAGATGCAGAGTTAATTGTATTACTAATTGACGAACGCCCTGAGGAAGTAACTGATATTGAACGTTCAGTGAATGCTGATGTAGTGAGCTCGACTTTCGATGAGGTTCCAGAAAATCATGTAAAAGTTGCTGAAATTGTGTTAGAACGTGCACGCCGCTTAGTTGAGCATAAGCGTGATGTTATTATTTTAATGGATTCTATTACACGTTTAGCACGAGCGTATAACTTAGTTATTCCTCCGAGCGGTCGTACGCTTTCAGGTGGTATTGACCCTGCGGCGTTCCATCGACCAAAACGATTCTTCGGTTCGGCACGTAATATTGAAGAAGGCGGTAGTTTAACAATTTTAGCGACTGCTTTAGTAGATACAGGATCTCGTATGGATGAGGTCATTTATGAAGAATTTAAAGGAACAGGTAACCTAGAGCTGCATCTTGATCGCCAATTAGCAGAGCGTCGTATTTTCCCTGCGCTGGATATCCGCCGTTCAGGTACACGTAAGGAAGAGCTTCTACTTGAGCCTGAGCAACTTGAAAAGCTATGGGCAATTCGTAAAACATTCTCGGACGCACCTGATTTCGCGGAGCGCTTCATGAAAAAATTACGTACAACAAAATCAAATGAAGAATTCTTTGATAAGCTAAATGAAGATATGAAAAAAGCTACTAAAGGCAAAGGCCTACTATAATCATGAATCACCATTGACTAGCAATAGTCGATGGTGATTTTTTTATTTAATCAAAAACAATTGAAATTGATAATCATTATCAATATAATAGTTCCATATAATTCTATTTTTAAAAGGAGACGGAAATGAATTATGACGCTTATATGCTTCTATGGCAAAATGCAAATATCCAGTTAAAGCAAATTGACTATGTTATTAATACCGATGTTCGAATGACAAAGGTTTTAAAAAATAGCACATTCCTTGTCATCACAGCAGGAGCTGCAGAAATTGTCATTGATGAGCAACCTTATCATGTACAGCACTTTAGTATTTTCCATATTGGAAAGTCCAAATCCTTTCATATTACGGCACCAAATAGCATTAGCTACTTCCTTATCTCCTATAAAGGGGATGTAATTTACAAAGATGCTTTTATGCAATATTTACAGATGCAATATCAGCCATTCCAAACGACTTTCTCTTGTATACCTGCAAATCCAGTAGCCTTACATACAATTTTGCAAGATATGTACAGCAAATGGCAGTCGGGCTCTATTCAAGAGCATTTATCAGTGAAAGCATCCTTTTATGAGTTCGTCTACCGTGTTTTTCGAGAACTGGCTGAGGGGCAGGGGGAACCGCACGACATTGATAGGGCAGAAGCAGCACGTCTGTATATAGAGCAAAACTTACATGAATCTTTATCCATACAGGCACTTGCTGATTTACTTAACATTAGTGCACGTCATTTATTACGTATTTTTAAGGCTCGTTATGAAGTAGGTCCACAAATTTATTTACAGCAGCTAAGAATAGAAAAGGCGAAGCATTACTTGGTAGAAAATCAATACGGCATAAAAGAAATAGCTATTTCGCTTGGATTTGAAGATGAATATTATTTTAGTCGGGTTTTTAAAAAGGCAACAAACATGGCACCAAGTAATTTTAGGCTGAAATATACATCAAACTTGTCCGAAATCGCCATTACAAATGAGAATCATTTTCAATACAATAAGAATCAGCTCGCGCAAGCAAAACAATTTGAAAATGAGGAAAATAACATAATGATGAAAAAAATAAGTAGGCATGTAAAGATACCATTTTTGCTAAGTTTATTCGTTTTACTTGCAGCATGTGGAGAAGATACAAAACAATCTGTTGAACATAAAGAAAATGAGCCTAAGTCAGAAGAAGTAAAGACTAGAACTGTGACAGATGATAGTGGACGACAAGTAGAAATTCCAGTTAAAGCAGAACGGGTAGTGACAGACTGGTATCTTGGACAAATTCTAGCGTTGGATGTTATTCCAGTAGGAGCAGTGACAGCTAACTTAGACTTTGCAGCATTTTTAAAATCTTATTACAAGGAAGGTGATATTTCCAATATTGGTACAGATGGGAGTGCATCATTAGAAAAGATCTTAGAATTAAAGCCAGATTTAATCATTACATGGAATAAAGAAGATGTAGAAAAATATGAAAAGATTGCTCCAACTATTGTATTTTCGGAAACAGCGCATAAATCGGCTACCGAGGAAGTTAAAGCGATGGGAGAATATTTAGGTCGTCAGGACGAAGCTAACGCATTTGTTCAAGATTTTGAGAAACGTATAGCGCAAGCACAGGAAAAAATAAATAATGTTATCCCAGAAGGAGCTACTTTTACTATTTATGACGTATTCGAAAAAAATGCAACGGTTGTAGGGAATTCAAGTGTGTCAGGTGGTAGAGCACTTTATCAAATGCTTAATATGAAGCCTCAGGAAAAGGTACAGGAGCTTTTCGATACAAAAGAATCTACAGGTGGGCGTTATGAAATTTCCTATGAAGTGGTAGGAGACTATGTTGGGGATTATGTTTTTGTTATTAATTTCTTTAATAAAGAGAAGAAATTCCCTTCCACTTGGAAAAATCTCGATGTTGTCAAAAATAATAAAACAATAGAATTAGAACCAGAATATTATTTTGCTTCTGATCCACTCTCTGGATTACATCAAGCCGAAGATATGGCTGACAAAATAGTAGAGTTTTCAAAGGCTCAACAAAAGCAATGAAGATCAGGTGTGTTGATTAGAAAAAATAGATTTAATATTGAGCAATAAAAGGATTTTTTTGTTGCTATTTTGCTAATATATTCCCGTTTTTAACTGATTGTAGCGTAGGGCTACTCGACTCTCGTGGGAAAGCGAGACAGACGAGAACCTGCACGAAGCGTAGCGGAGGAAGCGGCTCGACGCTTGCCCGCAGGAAGCCTTGCTCTGCGCGAAAGCGAAGCGTCAGCGACAAATGTTTTATCTGCGCGAAAGCGAAGCGTCAGCGACAAATGTTTTATCTGCGTGAAAGCGAAGCGTCAGCAACAAATGTTTAATCTGTGCGAAAGCGAAGCGTCAGCAACAAATGTTTAATCTGTGCGAAAGCGAAGCGTCAGCGACAAATGTTTTATCTGCGTGAAAGCGAAGCGTCAGCGACAAATGTTTTAACTGTGCGAAAGCGAAGCGTCAGCAACAAATGTTTA
>NZ_JBHURE010000011.1:37963-128396 GCF_042674095.1 Lysinibacillus sp. NPDC056959
TTAACTGTGCGAAAGCGAAGCGTCAGCAACAAATGTTTAATCTGTGCGAAAGCGAAGCGTCAGCAACAAATGTTTTAACTGTGCGAAAGCGAAGCGTCAGCAACAAATGTTTAATCTGTGCGAAAGCGAAGCGGCAGCAACAAATGTTTTAACTGTGCGAAAGCGAAGCGGCAGCAACAAATGTTTTAACTGTGCGAAAGCGAAGCGGCAGCAACAAAGCGAGTAGCCTGTAGCGGAAATCAGCGTTTTCGAATTAATTTGAATGAAAAAAATGGTTAATCAACACACCTGAAGATGGCAAAGAAATGTGAGCTACCTGTGTTTGATGGGGTAGCTTATTTACTAGAATACTATGAATGATATTGATAATAGGAGGCTTCCTCGATGTTATTACAGCGTTTTTTTTCATATTACAAGCCCTATAAAGGATTATTTATTTTGGATTTTTCCTGTGCCATACTAGTAGCCCTTATCGAATTAGCATTTCCAATCGTTTTAAATAAGGTGATTGATGATATTTTACCAGACGGTGAACTAAAGTGGATTATTATGGCTAGTTTATTATTATTTGTTTTATATATTTTTAATTCTATTTTACATTTTATCGTTTCATATTGGGGACATATGTTAGGAATCAATATTGAGACGGATATGAGAAGGGAAGCGTTTAGTCACGTTCAAAAGCTCTCGTTCCGTTATTTCGATAACAATAAAACAGGGCACCTAGTTTCAAGATTGACGAATGATTTAATGGACATTGGTGAACTTGCACATCATGGACCAGAGGATATGTTTATTGCTGCAATGACGATTGTAGGTACATTCGGAGTGATGTTTTACATTGATCCAACCTTTACAATACTAATTTTCCTACTGGTTCCAATCATATTAATTTTAACGATTATTTTTGGGAAGTTAATGTCCAAAGCATTCCGTCAAATGTTTGGGGATATTGCAGATTTTAATGCACGTGTTGAAAACAATGTAAGTGGTATTCGTGTTGTACAAGCCTTTACGAATGAAGAGCATGAGATTAAACGATTTAAAGCAAACAATGAAAGATTTCGAATGACAAAACTTTTTTCCTATAAAGTAATGGCTTGGAATGAAGCAATCTCAGGTATTCTCACAAAAATTTTGTCATTATTCACGCTATTTGTAGGTGCATATTTCGTTTTAGAAGGCCATTTAACAAATGGTGAATTCATTGCATTTATTTTATTATCAGGTATTCTCTTAAACCCAATCAATAAAATTAATATGTTTATTGAAAGTTATCCGAAAGGAATGGCAGGGTTTAGAAGGTACATTGAATTTCTAGAAACAGCACCTGAAATTGCTGATCGTCCAGAGGCAAAAGCTATCGATGAAATTGGAGGAGAAATTACATTTACTAATGTATCGTTTGGTTACTCTGAAAATAATCATACCTTACACCATATTAATTTAAAGGTACATCCTGGTGAAACGGTCGCGCTAGTAGGTCCATCTGGTGCGGGAAAATCTACCATCTGCAGTTTATTACCACGTTTTTATGAAGTAAATGAAGGTTCAATAAAAATTGATGGCATCGATATACGAGATTTTAAGCTGCAATCTTTACGTTCCCATATAGGAATTGTTCAACAGGATGTCTTTTTGTTTGATGGCACAATTCGAGAAAATATTGCTTATGGTAATTTAAACGCGAGTGAGGAAGATATTTGGTTTGCTGCACAGAGAGCGCAGCTTACAGATGTTATTAAAGCGCTACCTGATGGCATGGATACATTAATTGGTGAACGTGGCGTGAAATTATCAGGCGGACAGAAGCAAAGATTATCGATTGCACGTATATTCTTGAAAAATCCTAAAGTATTGATTTTGGATGAAGCAACGTCTGCTTTGGATACAGAAACCGAGCAGGCAATTCAACAAGCCTTAAACGAGCTCGCAATAGGCCGTACAACATTAGTGATTGCACACCGTTTAGCAACGATAAAGGATGCTGATCGAATTGTCGTTGTATCGAAAAAAGGAATTATAGAAGAAGGCACTCATGAGCAATTAATGGATAGAAAAAATGCTTATTATGGTTTGTATACAGCGCAATTTGGCTTACAAATCTAAGCTAGTAATTTGTCATTTTATCGTCACTCAGCGCAATGACGCCAAGGCGAATTGATAAAAGGAAGGAAGGATTATATGTCAGTTCTTGAAATAGATCGTGTAGCTATTGGTTATTCCTCGACGCTCATTGTTCATGATTTAAGTGTGGAAATTCCAAAAGGACAAATCTCAACGATTATTGGTCCAAACGGCTGTGGCAAATCTACCTTATTAAAGGCTGTTGCACGTGTACTACGGACCCAAGATGGAGCAGTTTACTTAGATGGAAAAGCAATTCATCAATTAAAGACAAAAGAAGTGGCAAAAAGAATGGCAATTTTGCCTCAAACAGCAACAGCTCCAGGGGGATTAACAGTTTTTGAACTAGTATCCTATGGCCGTTTTCCTCATCAAGCAGGGTTTGGTACATTGCACAAGGAAGATTATGAATATATTCATTGGGCTATCGATGTTACAGGTCTTAGAGAGTTTAGTGACCGTCCGATAGAGGCACTATCCGGTGGGCAACGTCAACGAGTATGGATTGCCATGGCATTAGCTCAAGGAACAGATATTTTAGTACTTGATGAACCTACTACGTATTTAGATTTAGCACATCAGCTCGATATTTTATTACTGTTACAAAAGCTAAATAAAGAGGAAAGACGAACGATTGTGATGGTATTACACGATTTGAACCATGCTTCTCGTTTTTCAAACTTTATGATTGCTATGAAAGATGGACATTTAATTGTGAATGGTCAGCCAAATGAAGTGATGACAAAGGAAAATTTACAAAAGGTGTTCAATATTGATGCAGAAATGGCTGTCTGCCCATATAGTAAAAATCCTATCTGCTTATCTTACCAACTGCACGACATGAAAGAATAGCGTTAAGTAGGAAATTGAATTGTAAGGATTAAGGAGGAAGTGTATGACTACGTCGACAGGAGTAGGAGGGCTCAGAGATTTAGATGAACTACAACAGCGATCTCATCCAGTCCGTGGTGTAGTAGCTTTAATTGTTGGGGTGATAGGGTTAATATTTGCAATCGGTTTGTCTATTTCATTTGGTGCCGCAGATATATCATTGAGTACTGTATGGACAGCTATTACTCATTTTTCACCGGATGTAACAACACATCAAATTATACATGATATTCGATTACCACGAGTGTTAGGCGCAGGATTAGTAGGTGGATGCTTTGCGGTCGCAGGTGCGATTATGCAAGGCATGACACGCAATCCATTGGCTGACTCTGGATTATTAGGGTTAAATTCTGGGGCCGCGTTTATGCTAGCAATCTGCTTTGCTTTTTTCCCTAATTTATCGTACATGTATATAGTTTTATGGTCATTTGTTGGAGCGGGCTTAGGTGTTGCGATTGTTTATGGCGTAGGTTCGCTATCAAAAGGTGGCCTAACGCCGATGCGATTAGTGTTGGCAGGTGCTGCTGTAAGTGCTCTATTAGGTGCGCTAGGAGAAGGCGTTGCTCTTTATTATCGTATTGGACAAGACTTAGCCTTCTGGTATGCAGGAGGTGTTTCAGGTACAAAGTGGTATCATCTTCAAATATTATCGCCATGGATACTGGCGGCAATGATTGGTGCTCTAATTTTATCACGTTCCATTACATTACTAAGTTTAGGTGAAGAAATTGCCGTAGGACTTGGACAACGTACTACCGTAGTAAAAATATGGGGAATGGTGATTGTTTTAGTGTTGGCAGGAGCAGCAGTATCAGTCGTTGGAGCAGTCGGGTTTGTTGGCTTAATAGTTCCGCATTTTATGAGATACATAGTTGGACACGATTATCGTTGGATTATTTCATGTTCAATAATTTATGGAGCATTACTTGTTGTGTTGGCTGATCTTGTTGCAAGGATGATCAATCCACCTTACGAAACACCAATTGGAGCGCTAATTGCGTTTATTGGAGTTCCATTCTTCCTATATATAGCCCGTAAAGGAGGAAAAGAACTATGAGTAATAGTTTTTTAACAGTAACTCAACAAAAAGCTAAAAAGAAAAACTTCTTAATTCTAGGTACACTAGCTTTACTAATAGTCATCACATTTGTCATTAGTATGAATACAGGGGTTATAAAGCTAACACCAATGGAGGTTTTTCGAACACTTTTTGGTCAGGGCGATGCCCAACAGCAACTTATTTTGTTTGAATTTAGGCTGCCTCGTATCGTTATTGCAGTTTTAGTGGGGATGGGCTTAGCAGTTTCAGGGGCTATTTTACAAGGTATTTCTAAAAATGCTCTAGCTGACCCAGGCATTTTGGGTATAAATGCAGGAGCTGGACTTGCAGTTATGCTCTATATTTCATTTTTTCCATCTACTAAAGCAGCACCTGTATTTTTACTACCAGTGTTAGCATTTGTAGGATCAGGGATGACAGCTGTTTTAATTTATATACTTTCTTATCGACGTCATGAAGGAATTACCCCAATGCGCTTAATATTAACAGGGATTGCAGTAGCTGCGGGTATTAGCTCAGCGATGATTGTGCTGACGCTGCGTTTAACACCTGAAAATTATCAATTCGTTGCAACGTGGCTAGCGGGTAGTATTTGGGGATCAAATTGGAGATTCGTATTATCTTTATTGCCATGGTTACTAATTTTACTACCATTTGTGTATTCTAAATCCCGCGTTTTGAACGTGATAAATTTAGGAGAAATAACAGCAGTCGGTTTGGGAGCTTCTATTGAAAGGGAGCGTCGCTGGCTTCTTGCAGCATCTGTAGGATTAGCTGGGGCAAGTGTGTCAGTAAGTGGGGGGATTGGATTTGTTGGATTAATTGCTCCACATTTGGCACGTCAGCTCGTTGGGGCTAAACATCAGTTTTTACTGCCTGCTGCCGCACTCTTAGGGGGATTATTAGTTTTAATGGCCGATACAATCGGTCGCTTAATCTTAGAGCCATCAGAAATTCCAGCCGGGATTGTAGTAGCAGTTTTAGGAGCACCCTATTTCTTATATTTATTAGCGCGTTTAAAGGAATAAAAGGGAGTATTTCAATTTCGGAGGAGTGGAATGATGAAAAAACGAACTATATTTTTAATTATAGTAGCACTTATGCTTGTAGGATGTAGTAGCAATGATGAGACATCGGTGAACGGTGATCCTAAAGCAGAGACAGAAGCAACGACGAAAAAGATATCCACTATTAATGGAGAAATTGAAATTCCTACAAAAATTGAGCGACTTGTAGTGGATGCATATTTGCCAACTTCATTACTATTAGGGGTAAAGCCAGTAGGTGCGACACAACGGGATTTAGATAATGTCCACATTCAAGACCAAATTGATGATATAGAAAATACAGAGGAAAGTGCAGTTGAATCTATTTTAGCTTTGAAGCCAGATTTAATTATTACAGCTGAAGCGGATGCAGAATCGTATGAAAAGCTATCCAAAATAGCACCGACTGTTGTATTGCCCTATGAAACCTACCGTAGTGTGGAAGAAGAAGTAAAAGGGCTCGCTGAAATTTTAGGAAAACAAGCTGAAGGAGAAGCTTGGCTGAAAATGTTTGCAGAGAAAGTCTCAGAAAATCGTGAAAAGTTAGCAGAAGTTTTAGATCCAAATGAAACGTATTCAATCTTTGGGGCATACAGCAAAGACTTTTATTTATACGGTGATGGTATTTATCGTGGTGGGCAAGCAATTTATAAGCAATTGCAACTAAAAGCACCCGAAAGTACTCAAAAGGAATTAATTGAAACTGGGGAAACGTACAAGCAAGTCTCTTATGAAGTATTACCTGAATATGCGGGAGATTATATTTTCTTAGATGAATCGAATGGTGCCGAGTTAAACAGAGAAGATTCTTTGTGGAAGTCAATGGATGCAGTGAAAAATAACAATGTATTTTATTTAGATGCAGAAAGATTTTGGGCGTTTGACCCGATTGCTGTACTTGCCCAAGTAGAAGAAGTGACAAATATGCTGTTAGAAAAGAAAAAGAGTGAAAAATAAAAGATGAAATGAGGAATGCCGAATATGACGATAGAAATGTATGATGTAACGATTGTTGGTGGGGGACCCGCAGGCCTTTATACATCTTTTTATAGTGGGATGCGCGACTTAAAGACAAAAATTATAGAATATAGCTCTCAGCTTGGTGGTCGAATGTTAATTTATCCTGAAAAGATGATTTGGGATGTTGGTGCTGTAACACCAATATTAGGTGGACAGCTAATTGAACAACTAGTTGAACAGGCAAAAACATTTGATCCAACGATAGTATTAAATCAAAAAGTTGAAAAATTAGAAAAGCAGAGTGATGGTACATTTATGTTAACGTCCTCAACAGGCGAGAAACACTATTCGAAAACGGTCATTTTAGCAGTTGGATATGGTGTACTTTCTATGCAAAAGCTCGATATAGCTGGAGTAGATCGCTATGAGGTGACAAATTTATATTACACAGTACAGGAATTAGAAATTTTCCGTAATAAGCATGTTTTAATTTCTGGTGGTGGTAATTCTGCTGTGGATTGGGCAAATGAGCTAGAGCCAATTGCTGCTAGTGTAACAATTGTTCATCGACGTGATGAATTTGGTGGTCATGAAAAAAATGTTATAAAAATGCGCGAATCCTCTATATCTATAAAAACACCTTACGAAGTGGTGCAATTGCATGGTGATGGTGATTTAATACAGTCCGTGTCAATTGCCAATAAAGAAACAGACGAAGTCGAACAATTAGAAGTGGATGCAGTCATCGTTAATCATGGCTTAAAATGTGATTATGGCGCACTTGAAGAGTGGGGCTTAAATATTCAAGACGGAGTAGCTATTGTCAACGAAAAGCGTGAAACAAATATAGAAGGGGTTTATGGTGCAGGAGATTTTGTAGATCATCCTTCTAAGGTAAGATTAATAGCAGGTGCATTTACGGATGGTATTTTAGCGTTGAATAGTGCAAAGCTTTATTTAGAGCCAGATGCACCAAAAGTGGCGTACGTGTCTTCCCACAATATTCGATTCAAAGAACGAAATAAAAAAATAGGATTAGTGGATAATGACTATCGTGAAGTACGAGGTTAACTATAAAAAATCACCATCGACTAGCAATAATTGATGGTGATTTTTTTACGATAACGTGAGGGCGATGCGCTTTTCTAGTCTAAAAACTGAAGTTATTCCGATAAATCTTCAAAGTATTCATCTAAGGTTGAATAAATATAGTAAACAAATCTATTATTTTGAAATTTTTTGTTGAATAATTTTGTTATAATATATAGGTAATGGGTATTATTAGTGGAATTTTGCACAAATTGCGGGGAGCAAAATAGTGAGGAAGTATTGGTTTGTGCATACTGTAGTAAAGTTGCAATCGAGCTTTAAAGAAGGTTCCACTAGTTATGAACATAAAAAAGAAATATGTCTTTTCGTCTTACATACGAAAAAGACAAAATGTTAATGAGGTGTACATATGAAAAACTGTTTAGCATGTGGTCATGCGCAGGATGACGGAAGATTTTGTGGGAAATGTGGAGCTCCGATTGAAAATGCTGCACAAGAACGAGCGGCAACAACGCATAGCATGAGTGATGAACAACCACACTCACAATATACGCAGACTGCTCAGAGTACTACGCAAAGTAATGAGCAAATTGAATTAATTAAAAAGCAATCTAAATTATACGTTAATTATTTTGTAGAACAATTAAAAATGCCATCCGCAAATTTTAATGTAGAAGCTACTTGGAAAAATAGTATTATTAGTATGATTATCTATGTTGTATTAACAGCATTATCAGTATTCACATTAATAAAACAATTCTTTTCCGGAGGATTTGGTTTCTTTGAAAGCATTGCTCCATCCTTCATTCAAGTATTTTTTTACATGTCGTTATTCATTTCTTTACTAATAGCAATAAGTATCTTTGCTATATTTTTAACGGCAAAACTATTTTCTGAAAGTCTAAGTTTTACAAATGTTATTAGTAAAATAGGAAATTATTATACACTACCTATAGCTATTATGGTTTTAAGTATTTTATTAGGATTGTTGAAATCATTCTCGTATTCAACAACGATGATATACATTGGATTTGCGTTAGCTATTGGTATTATCCCTATGTTTGTCATGATTAAGTTGTTAAGTAATAAATCTAAAAACATTGATAGTTTTTATGGTTTTGTTTTCTATTTAGTAGTAACAGTTATTTTATCTTCGATTGTATTCTCATTTATGATAGACTCTGTAGTCGGAGAAGTGTTTAAATTTTTTAAATAACTAATCGTTGATACATTCAAAACTATTGTCAAATGTATATTTCATATGGTAATATTGAAAAGTATGTAACGTGTACATATGTAGCCGACATATTCGGGCTATGTAAGGTACAGTTCGATAATACTCTGTTCCAGATGGTTCAGGGCGAGAGGAGAAAACGAATATGAAACAAGGAATTCATCCAGATTACAAAGAAGCAACAGTAACTTGCTCTTGTGGTAATACTTTCAAAACTGGTTCAGTAAAAGAAAACATCGTTGTCGAGTTCTGCAACGACTGTCACCCATTCTATACTGGCCGTCAAAAATTCGCGTCTGCTGATGGTCGCGTGGATCGTTTCAACAAAAAATACGGTCTTAAAAACTAATGTTAGTTTAATACCTGCCAAGCATGTGCTTGGCAGGTATTTTTTTCAGTATAATCAATTATGCCTCGGCATAATTGCGTCAGGAATCGGCTTTGTGCTTGCACAAAGAACGCCTTTAATCCGCATTCACCTCGCCCCGACAGAGGTGGGAAACAACTACTGAAAGAAGTTAAAGAAATACGTTGATGCGAGTCTTTTCAGTATCCAGCTCGACATGAAGAAAGGGAGAAGACAAAATGGCACAGCTATATTTTAAACACGGTGCAATGAACAGTGGTAAATCCATAGAAATTTTAAAAGTTGCGCATAACTATGAAGAACAACAAAAACCTGTAATGATGTTTACACCAGGCATAGATACGCGAGATGAAGTAGGCTTTATTTCAAGTCGAGTAGGCTTACGTCAACAAGCCATTCCTGTTAATGATGATACAAATATTTTTGAGCTAGTAAAAAACAATGCTGTAAAACCATACTGTGTACTTGTTGATGAAGTACAATTTCTAAAAAAAGAACATGTTTTGCAGTTAGCATATATCGTAGATGAGTTAGATATTCCAGTTATGGGCTTCGGTCTAAAAAACGATTTCCAAAATGAGCTCTTTGAAGGCAGTCAGTATATGCTTACATATGCAGATAAAATTGAGGAAATGAAAACGATTTGCTGGTTCTGTCATAAAAAAGCGACAATGAATTTACGTGTTGATGAAAGTCGAAAGCCTGTTTATACAGGTGATCAAATTCAAATTGGCGGGAATGATTCATACTATCCGGTGTGTCGTAAATGTCACGCGAATCCGCCGCTATAAGGCAAAATGCTCCAGTTGATAGAACGAAGAAAAAGTAGCATACATGCGAAGATTTCCTTATACTAGGTAGTGGAAATAATAAATGTTTATAAAAAATTCTTACGCGTTTAGCGTAATTCTAATGTAGAGTTTCTCTTTTTGGCGACAGTTAACAGAGCAAACTTTATAAAAAACTAAATAGAGGTGAAATCCATGTTCGATCGATTACAAGCAGTAGAGGATCGTTACGAAAGGTTAACAGAGCTTTTAAGTGATCCCGATATTGTAAATGATAGTAAAAAATTACGTGAATATTCTAAAGAACAATCAGATATCCAGGAAACTGTAGATGCGTATCGTGAATATAAAAGTGTAAAAGAGCAATTAGCTGATACACGTGAGATGCTAGATAATGAAAAAGATCCTGATATGCATGAAATGGTGAAAGAAGAATTCAACCTTCTAAAAGAACAGCAAGAAGAGTTAGAAGACCGTTTACGTATTCTATTAATTCCAAAAGATCCTAATGATAATAAAAACGTTATTATGGAGATTCGTGGGGCAGCTGGTGGAGATGAAGCGAATATTTTCGCGGGCGATTTATTCCGTATGTATTCTCGTTATGCAGAGACACAAGGCTGGAAAATTGACATAATGGAAGCGACGCCAAACCCAATGGGCGGCTATAAAGAAGTTATATTTATGATTAACGGTCAAGGTGCATATTCAAAATTCAAATTTGAAAATGGCGCACACCGTGTACAACGTGTACCAGCAACAGAATCTCAAGGGCGTATCCATACATCGACAGCGACAGTAGCTTGCTTACCTGAAGTTGAAGAAGTAGATGTGGATATCCATGAGAAAGATATCCGAGTAGATACATTTGCATCTTCTGGTGCCGGTGGTCAATCGGTAAATACAACGATGTCAGCTGTGCGTATGACCCACTTACCAACAGGTGTTGTTGTATCGATGCAGGACGAACGATCACAAATTAAAAACCGTGAAAAGGCAATGAAAATTCTGCGTGCTCGTGTTGCTGATATGTATTTGCAAGAAGCACAAAAGGAAATCGATGCTACACGTAAATCAGCTGTAGGTTCAGGCGATCGCTCTGAGCGTATTCGCACATACAATTATCCACAAAACCGAGTTACAGACCACCGTATTGGTTTAACGATTCAAAAACTAGATCAAATCGTCGAAGGTAGACTAGACGAAATCATTGATACGCTCATTTTAGAAGAGCAAGCATCGAAGTTAGAGCGATTAAATGATGACCTATAATAATGTAATGGAGGCCCTTCAATGGGCTTCTTCTTTTTTAGTGGATAATGGTCGTGAGGAAACAGCGGCACGCATTGTCATGCAGCATATACTTGGCACTAGCTATTCAGAAGTAATGTTACACCTTCAAGACGCATTAACAGCTGAACAACAAGAGAAATTTAAAGAACTTATCGAAGAGCATGCGAGTGGACGACCTGTACAGTATTGCATCGGTAGTGAAGAATTTTATGGCCGTTCATTTATTGTCAATGAGTCAGTACTTATTCCTAGACCGGAGACGGAGGAATTAGTACTTGGAACGATTAATCGTATGAACAAAATATTTGAAAATCAAAGCTTGAAGCTTGCAGATATCGGTACCGGTAGTGGTGCAATTGCTCTTTCTATGAAGTTAGAATGTCCTGAGCTGACAGTCGTAGCCACTGATTTATCTGAGGCTGCTTTATCTACGGCGCAAAAAAATGCACAAAGATTAGCGGCGGATATTGATTTTCGACTAGGGGATTTAACGAAACCTCTGTCAGGTGAGAAATTTGATATCGTTTTATCGAATCCACCGTATATTGCTTTTGATGAAGCAAAAGAGATGTCTAATACTGTGCTAGAGCATGAACCCCATAGTGCTCTTTTTGCAGAAGAAGACGGACTCATTTTATATAGAAAATTGGCTGAACAGCTTCCACCCCTTATGAATAAACCAGCCGTCATTGGTCTTGAAATCGGATATACACAAGGGGAGCAGGTCGCTCAATTCTTTAAAAATAGTTTTCCGCAGGCTACAGTTTCGATAGAAAAAGATATAAACGGTAAGCCCCGAATGATTTTTTGTGAAATTCATGTATAAAGTATCTACTTCTTGCCCACAATGTGGAGCAAGGAGGGATTTTTATGTTAAACGAATACAAGATTATTAGATTACCAAAACAAAATATCTTTTTAGCTTTTGCAAGATTAGTAGTAATTGCGATTTCTTTACAATTATGTATTTTATATATTCCATCATTAGTAGGTTTTGCGAAAGAAGCTAGCAATCAAGAGCAAGAAAATGATTTTCGTATACGCGTGATTGCTAATAGCAATACGACACAGGATCAGCTTGAAAAGGAACAGTTTGTCCAAAATTTAAAGCCGTATTTTAAGCAAGTAGTTGCAAGTGCTGGAGCTAAAACTGTGGATAACGAGCAAATGCTTTCGTTGAAACAGGAAATTGAAGCGGAAATCAAAAAGAATTATCCACAGCTTCATACACAGGTTGTAATTGGGGATAACTTATTTCCACCGAAGAGACATAACGCAGTGCTTTATCCACAAAATTTATATCAATCGATTGTCGTGAAAATCGGTGATGCACGTGGTGATAACTGGTGGTGTAGCATATTCCCCTCGATTTGTGAGCCCGATAAAGATGAACAGAAAGAAGAAATAAAAGAAGAAAAGGAACCAGTTACATTTTTTATATGGGAATGGATTAAAGGTTTTTTTGAATGAATTGTTTACAAATTCAGATAACTTATGCACAATTTTTAATAAGTTATAAACATTATGTGGATAATTCAGTAAAAACGAATAATTGAAGGAAGGTTTTAATTATGGAAACCGTTTGCAAAATTGTGGATAGAAATGTGAATAGTCAGATAAATTATGCACAGGCTGTGGATATCTTAAATGCAGGCGAGGTCGTAGCATTTCCAACAGAAACGGTTTATGGGCTTGGAGCTATTGCAACAATTGATACAGCAGTCAAAAAGATATTTGAAGCAAAAGGTCGTCCTTCAGACAATCCGCTAATTGTCCACATTGGCACGAAAGAGGAAGTTGAACTCTATATCGAGCATATTTCAGAAGTAGCAAAAAAATGCATGGATTTATTTTGGCCAGGTCCACTGACACTTGTCATGCCTGTAAAGCCAAATGTGTTGGCAGGCAGTGTGACAGCTGGTCTTACTACTGTCGGCATCCGTATGCCAGATCATCCAGTTGCACTCGACTTACTGCAACAATTAAAAAAGCCACTTGCTGCGCCAAGTGCTAATCGTAGTGGGAAGCCGAGTCCTACAGAAGCTGTACATGTTCAAGATGATTTGGAAGGGTACATACCTTATATTTTAGATGGAGGTACTACTGGGATCGGGCTCGAATCCACAGTGTTAGACGTTACACACGAACCTCCAGTAATTTTGCGTCCAGGCGGAATTACAAAAGAAATGTTAGAGGCTAAAATCGGTCCAGTACTTCAACCTTCAAAAACAGAGCAGAAATTAGAGACTACTCCGAAAGCCCCTGGTATGAAATATACACACTATGCACCTAACGCCCCTGTGCTATTAATTGATTGTGATTTGAAAAAAGTTCATGAGGCTGTACATCAATTACAAAAACAAGGACATAAAGTAGCGTTACTTGCACCAACTAGTTTTGTTGACAGCAAGGCTGATTATAATTTCTCAGTAGGAGAAGCTGGTAGTAAAGAAGAAATGGGTGCGGCATTGTATCATGCCCTAAGAGCTTGCGATAAAACAGCGGCTACAATAATCCTAGCGACTACTACATCGACTGAAGGAGTAGGGGCTGCAATTATGAATCGACTTGAGAAAGCAGCTGGCGGGAAATGGTATACTTCGTAAATAAACTACCTAGAAAATAGTATGTTAGAGGTAACTCTGGCATACTATTTTTTTGTATTAATCAGTGGGGGTATCTACTTAGACTTTTGTACTTGAGCTGTAGTTGTGCAAGTATAGCGAGTTTTTACTATAGTGGAAGCTGATTGTTTTTTTTGATAGAGTGACTTTTAGCACCATATTGTAAGGAAATTGTATTATGATATTACTGTATTTTCGAGCATAAAATGATAAAATATTAGAGAGCAAAGGAGTGCTTTCTTGCAGGGAATTCTTGCGGGTATAATAACGTCTGTAGATGTGATTGGCTTATATGTATTACTGCCAAATGTTAAGTATCGATTTTTTTTATCAGTATGGACAGCTGCGTTGCATATGCTTTTCCCGCTATTAGGCTTCGAATTAGGAAGCTATTTAATGCGTTTCCTCTTAGAATGGGGACAATGGATATCAAGTATTTTATTGTTTTGTATGGGCATACATTTGCTATTATTTTCGCGGAAAGATGAAAAAGTTACAATTTCACCAATACTTTTAGCCGTGACTGCAAGCCTAGATACCTTTTCAGTAAGTGTTTCATTTGGTATGCTAAACTTAGAGAAAATGGTATTTATTATAAGTGCGGGTGTCAGTGCACTTATTTGCTCTTATGGGTCATTAGTCATTGCGCGTAAAAGTCAGACGTTACTTGGTAATAAATTTCAAATCATAACAGGAATTTTTTTCATTATTATGGGTTTCCTAGCTATCCGGCAATAGAAAAAAGTGGAGAGTGATAAGTATGAAAATACTATTTGTTTGCACCGGGAATACTTGTCGCAGTCCTATGGCAGAGGTTATTTTAAAACATAAACAATTGAACAATGTAGAGGTTCGTTCGGCGGGCATTTATGCGATGCCAAATGCAGAAATGTCTGCACATGCACAACAAGTATTATATGAAGCAAATATGACGCATCAGCATTTAGCAACACAATTATCAATAACTGAAATGGAGTGGGCTGATCTAATTTTAACAATGACAACAGCTCATAAAGATACAATTATTGCCAATTTCACAAATGCTGAACAAAAAGTTTTTACTTTAAAAGAATATACAAGCGAAGTTAGTGGCGGAAATGTTGTAGATCCTTACGGTGGTAGTATAAGAATTTATAAAGAAACATTTGCAGAATTAACAACATTAGTAGAACAATTAGTAAAAAAAATTGAAGAGAATTGAGGGTCGCTATGAAAAAGCAGTTTGGTTTACGATTTAAACTAGTATTATTTGTTAGTTTTCTTGCACTAATCACTTACAGTATTAGTTTTATATTTATCGAATATTTACAACCTACTTTTTTCCCAGAAATCAATCGTAAACTGTTTGAAATTTTTACTTATGTGTCAGGGATAGTATGGTCAGGCATTTTGGCTGCAATTTTCAGTGTAATCTTAATTAAACCTTTACAACAGCTCGAAAATTCAGCTTCCCGAGTAGCAGAAGGAAAAATTGGACAGGATGTAGAAATGCCGAAAACAAGTGATGAAATTCGTTCTGTCGCAGAGGCATTCCAACAAATGGTGTTAAACTTAAGAGGAATGGTGGAAAGCATAGATAGTAACTTCCAGCAAACTAATCAATCAATTATCCAACTATCTGATGAAGCTGCTATTGCAACAAAAAAAGCAGAGAATATTGCTTCTACAGTAAAGCATATTTCTTCTGGTGCAGAGACATCAGCAACGGCAGTCCAAGATACAGCCGAAGCAATTGAAGATGTACGAGCCCTAGCTACAGAAGTCAATAGTAGAGCAGAAGCATCAGCAACGCAATCCAAAGAGATTCTACATAATTTAACGACAACAACAAATGCAATCGAAACGTTAGTAAATAGTATTCAACAAATTGCAGCTGGCAATAATGAGGCATTAGAAAGCATTCATCTTCTAGAGGAAAACGCTGGTCAGGTAGAACGCATCATTAGCCTAGTTGGCGATATTGCAGCACAAACAAATTTACTAGCGTTAAATGCTTCTATTGAGGCAGCGCGTGCTGGAGATCATGGAAAAGGTTTTGCTGTTGTAGCAGAAGAAGTTCGTGGCTTAGCGGATGAAAGTGCGAAAGCAGTACAAGGCATTACAACCCTTATTCAATCAATGCAACAAAACGTTGAGGTTGTAGTCAAACAAATGAATCAGCAAGTGGCATTTGCGACAAAAGAAGCTGCCCGCGTATCAGAGACGACAACAGCCGTAGAAGGCATGTCTTCAAGCGTACACGAAATGGCAACAGCCATTGTAGAAATTTCTTCATTAATCGAACAACAAATGCACAACATCGAAACAACTGCCCATCAATCCCAAGAAGTGGCAGCCATCGCAGAAGAAACGTCAGCCAGCGCACAAGAAGTCCGCAGCGCAGCAGAAGAACAAGCATACGCCATTGAACAAGTAGAAAAACTAGCAGAAGGCCTAAAGAAACAATCAGAAGAACTGCACAAAATGATTCAACAATTCGATAGACAAGCCTAAATGCGAAGATAATAAACTGTAGATAAACTCAGATGAGGTTTGAGTTTGCTACAGTTTTTTTGTTGGATTAAGGGGATTGTGTGCGGTGCTTTTGGAGAGGAGAGTGATGGAATGAAGAGCGGTGTTGACGGATAGTCGATCAAGCGACGGAAAGAAGAGCGTGATCGAAGGATAGTCAGCCAAGCGACGGAAAGAAGAGCGTGATCGAAGGATAGTCGGCCAAGCGACGGAAAGAATGGCAGTGCCGACGGATAGAACAGCGGAAGCGACGGAAAGCAAAGCGTGATCGAAGGATAGTCGACCAAGCGACGGAAAGATTGGCAGTACCGACGGATAGAACGGCGGAAGCGACGGATAAAGAGAGAAGAGCGACGGAAAGCAAAGCGTGATCGAAGGATAGTCAGCCAAGCGACGGAAAGATTGGCAGTACCGACGGATAGAACAGCCAAACCGATGGATAAACCGCAAAATCGTGGATAGAAAGTCGAAAATCGTGGATAGAACCGTCAAAATCGTGGATAGAAAGTCGAAAATCGTGGATAGAACCGCCAAAATGATGGATAGAAAGCCGAAAGCGCGGATAAAACCGTCAAAACGCCAGATAGAGCTTCAACCTAAAAAGAATTCACACCCCGCTGCACCCCGTCACACCCACATCTACTCACCGAACCGTTCTACACCATCAAATACTGGTAATACATAGAAAAAATACTGATATAGTATGTCCACTGTAATTGAAAAAGGAAACAAACTTTAGAAGATAGAATATTACAACAAAATGCCGTTATCCGAATTTATCAACATGATATTCACAATATCCACAGGAAAACAGCCTTGAAAGTGAATGATTTTATGAACAGTTACAATAAATGTTCGTCTTTCAGGAGAAATCAGCATAAAAATGCAAGAAAAATCATGTTATTCTTGGGAAAGAAGTGGTACACTAGTGTTGACTATAATTTCGAAAAGAGGGAACCCAGTGAGAATAGCAATTTCTTCTGATCACGGAGGCAATAACTTACGTCGTGAGATTATGCAGCTGTTAGATGAGCTAAACATCAGCTACGAAGATTTTGGTCCACAATCTGCGGATTCAGTAGACTATCCTGATTATGCAAAACCAGTTACTGAAGGTGTTGCTAGCGGGGAATTTGATAAAGGTATTTTAATTTGTGGTACAGGCATTGGTATGTCTATTGCTGCAAATAAAATTAAGGGGATTCGTTGTGCTTTAGTACATGATTTATTTAGTGCAAAAGCAACTCGTTGCCACAACGATTCAAATGTTTTAGCAATGGGTGAGCGTGTTATTGGGCCAGGCCTTGCACGTGAAATCGCTAAAGTATGGCTTGAAACAGATTTTGAAGGTGGTCGTCATACGCGACGCGTTGAAAAAATCGCTGAACTTGAGCAATAAAAAGCAGTTAAGTTTGTTAACATTTGTCCTACGCTAGAAAGTTCTTCAAAGAGCTTTTTAGCTGCGGGACATAAATAATTTAGAAATAAGGGGCTGAGCATAGTGGTTGTACAACAAATACGAACACATTTGACTCAGTTACTCAGTGAATTTGAAGAGCAGGTAACCCTAAGACCGAATACTATTTTTGTCGTAGGTTGCTCGACATCTGAAGTGATTGGTCAGAAAATTGGCACAGCAGGCGCGCTTGAAATTGGAGAGGCGATTTTTGAGCCGTTGCAGGCATTTGCCAATAAACATCAACTACATCTAGCGTTCCAAGGTTGTGAGCATATTAATCGTGCTATTACTATGGAAGAAACAACGGCAGAACGTTTTGGTTATGAACCGGTAACAGTTGTACCAGTTCGTACTGCGGGTGGCTCGATGTCTGCTTATGCGTTTACGCAATTTACAAATCCAGTTGTTGTGGAAGCTGTGCAAGCAAATGCAGGTATTGATATTGGTCAAACGCTTATTGGTATGCATTTAAAGGCAGTAGCTGTTCCGGTTCGTACTTCTGTACGAATGGTAGGAGAAGCAGTTGTGACAATAGCAACAACGCGTCCGAAGCTGATTGGCGGAGAGCGTGCAGTGTATAAATAAAATTACCTTTGAAAACAGTGGTATACAAATAACGATTATACTTAGGGGGCTTTTTTAAACATGGCATACGAAAAATTAGCAGTACAAGACAAAGTAGTATTAGACGGAATTCTTGCGGAAAAAAAACGTCAACAAGCAAATATTGAGTTAATCGCATCAGAAAACTTTGTATCAGAAGCAGTAATGGAAGCACAAGGTTCTGTTCTAACAAATAAATATGCTGAAGGTTATCCAGGTAAACGCTACTATGGCGGTTGTGAACACGTAGATGTTGTGGAAGATATCGCACGTGATCGTGTGAAAGAAATTTTTGGTGCAGAATATGCAAACGTACAACCACACTCTGGTGCACAAGCAAACATGGCTGTATACCACACAATTTTAGAACCAGGAGATACAGTACTTGGGATGAACCTATCTCATGGCGGCCACTTAACACACGGATCTCCTGTAAACTTCTCAGGTATTCTATATAATTTCGTTGAATATGGCGTAACAAAAGATACTCAAGTAATCGATTATGAAGATGTACGCCAAAAAGCATTAGAGCATAAGCCAAAACTAATTGTGGCGGGTGCTTCCGCTTACCCACGTGAAATCGATTTTGCTAAATTCCGTGAAATTGCTGATGAAGTAGGAGCATATTTCATGGTGGATATGGCACATATCGCAGGTCTTGTAGCTACTGGTGAGCACCAATCACCAGTGCCATACGCTGATTTTGTGACATCTACAACACATAAAACATTACGTGGCCCACGTGGTGGTTTAATCCTTGCTTCGAAAGAATGGGAGCAAAAGCTTAACAAATCTGTATTCCCAGGTATCCAAGGTGGACCATTAATGCACGTAATCGCTGCAAAAGCTGTTGCATTCGGTGAAGCGTTACAACCAGAATTCAAAGAGTATGCAAAACAACTTAAAGCGAATGCTAAAGCTTTAGCAGAAGTATTAATGGCAGAAGGCGTTGAAATTGTATCAGGCGGTACGGACAACCACTTATTACTTCTTAATGTGAAATCTCTTGGCTTAACAGGTAAAGTAGCAGAGCACGCACTTGATGAAGTAGGGATTACAACAAATAAAAATACAATTCCTTACGATACAGAATCTCCATTCGTAACTTCTGGTATCCGTATTGGTACACCAGCAGTAACATCTCGTGGCTTCAATGAGGAAGACATGAAAGAAGTTGGGGCAATTATTGCTACAGTTCTTAAAAATCCAGAGGATGAAGCAGTTAAAACTGAAGCGAAAGCTCGCGTAATAGCTTTAACGGACAAACATCCATTATACGCATAATTTAATAGAAGATAAGGCTGTGGTTAAAGTGTACTTTGCACTTTAATTCACAGCTTTTTTTATTGGCACTGCTGTGAGCTACTCTCGCGGACGCCTGCGGAATGGAACTCGACAAAATGTTTCGATGATAAGTTATTTTTCTAGAATGGAAATAAAATACTTTAATTTTGAATTTATTTACATAAACTTAGTATAAAAGGATATAGTATAGAAGAGTGAGACAGATAATGTCCTTGTGGAAAAAGGTTTTTTTATAAAAGTGACAATTTATTGAATTTTTATGTACAATGTAAGAGGGAGGAGGGGCTGTATGGTTACTAAAACGATGTCCATAGAAAATGAAATATTATTAAATGCAATTCGTAGGTTAGGGGATCATTCTAAAGAAAGCTACGTTATTTTTGATGCGACAAATAATCATTGCGTATTGGAATGTAATGATTCTTTTTGTACGCTGACAAATACTACACGTTCGCAAATAATAAATAGCGATTATTTTGCATTGTTGTCAAACGAAGAACAGACAACTCTTGAAAAGATTAAACAAAAAATACATAGTGGAGTTTTGGTACAAGCAAAATTGCACCATAGTTGCTTCGATAAACCTCTTTTTTGGGCAGAGGTACAAGCACTCCCATTTCAAAATAATAAAGATGAAACATTATTTGTTTTAGTACTTGTGAAGGATGTTACGTACGATCACAACGTGGAGTTTTTAATGCGCCTTGAGAATGCTATGTACGAAGCGATTGAAAAGGACAATTCCTTTGATAAAAAGATGAGCATTGTTTGCAGTAGTTTAGATGAATTTTTTATGCCGAATATATCAAGTATGGTACTTGTCAAAACGGAGGCAAATCAATTACAGATTTATAGAGGGAACGATAAAACAAAAGGTTTACCCGATTGTTGTGAAAACAATGATTTTTTTAAGAGTGTTATGCAAGGGGAGACGTCCATTCTAGTGAAAAATTTGGATGATATTGATATTCCAATAGAATACAAAAGGTTTGCCAATTCATCTAAAAAGTCATTTGGGTGGTTTATGCCAATATACAATCAACAACAGCAAGCAATTGGATTGTTTGCAATATTGTTAGAGCAACATGGTGATGAAAAGAAGTTTTTTGAATTTATGTTTCGAAAAATCGGTGCTCTTGTTGCGTTGGCATATTCGTATGCAAAAACACAAAAAAAGATATGGGATTTAGCCTATGTCGATATCACAACGGGGCTACCGAATCGACACGGTTTTTTAAATAAGGTAGAAAAAGAGTGCAGTCAAAATGGTAACATCAAAATCTTAAAGCCAAGCGAATTCCATCATATTGTCGAGTTATATGGACGTGAAGCGGGAGATGAGCTGTTAAGACAAATTGCCAAACGTTTAAATGAAGAGAAATATGAGCGTAACGAATATATTGCTAGATTTACAAGCTCTAGTTTAATCATGTCCAATGCAACAGCTGATGAAGATTTCTTCTATTATGAAAGGCGCATTAAAGAGATTATTCGTCAGCCTTTTATTATAGGTGGTAAGAACATTTATATTACGCTAAAAACGGGTATTGCTTTATATAACGATGAGATCAAAATGGCTGATGCGATTCGCTTTGCAGATAATGCTGTATCCTTTGCTGCCAATAAACCGGGTACTCATACGGAAATATTTACGCAAGAAAGAAATGATGTGCTTGAGCAGCAAATGACCGTGTTAAACCATTTGGCACAGGCATTAAAAAATAAAGAAATCTCGGTGAATTTGCAGCCAAAGGTTGATTTACGAACAGGTGAAATTCATAGTATTGAAGCGCTTGCTCGCTGGATTTCTCCAAAACTAGGTTTCGTGTCACCGGCAATCTTTATTCCAGTGGCAGAAAGTGCAGGAAAGGTACGCGAAATCGATGTTCAAATATTAGAGTTGGTTCTTTCATGGTTAGCAGAGCGAAAGACATTAGGGAAAAAATTAGTGAAGGTGGCAGTCAATATTTCGCCGGATCATTTTTATTATGCTAATTTTGTACAGCATACATTGGGGCTCGTTCGGAAATATGATATTGATCCGAAATATATCATTTTAGAGGTGACGGAAAATATTGGCCTAGTTGATTTTCAGACAGCTTTTTCTATTATCCAGGAATTAAAGGGCTACGGCTTTAAAACTTCGGTGGACGACTTTGGCACAGGCTTTTCATCTTTAAGTTATTTACAAAGACTGCCATTTACTGAATTAAAAATAGATCGTAGCTTTATTAATGCTATTAATGATGGTGCGACACTCGCTATTGTCCGATCCATTATTCAATTAGCATTAAACCTAGGAATGACTTCGGTTGCAGAAGGTATTGAAAACAAAGAGCAAGTTGAGATTTTACGCGCATTAGGCTGTACAGTAGGACAAGGATATTTCTATTACAAACCAATGACAATAGAACAAGTAAATACAATACTTGATAAATAACCGCTAGCATATGTAGGAAACATTCTTGAAAAGGAGTTGTCCCAAATTTATTTTTGAGACGACTCCTTTTTTCTGTTATACTAGGTGAGATAAAAATGAATCCGAACGGTTAGGAGAGAATCCCTTTGAGCAAAGTATACGTATTTGATCATCCACTAATCCAACACAAGTTAACTTATATTCGTGATAAGAATACAGGAACTAAAGAATTTCGTGAGCTAGTAGACGAAGTGGCAACATTAATGGCATTCGAAATTACACGTGATATGCCAGTAGAAGAAATTGAAATTGAGACACCGGTTACTGTTGCTAAAACAAAAGTACTTTCTGGTAAGAAACTTGCGATTGTACCGATTTTACGTGCAGGTATTGGCATGGTAGATGGCGTATTAAACCTAATTCCAGCTGCTAAAGTTGGTCATATCGGTCTTTATCGTGATCCAGAAACGTTAAAACCTGTAGAATACTATGCAAAACTTCCTGCAGATGTAGAAGAACGTGATTTCATCATTGTAGACCCAATGCTTGCAACTGGTGGATCAGCAGTGGAAGCGATCAACTCACTGAAAAAACGTGGTGCGAAAAGCATTAAATTCATGTGCTTAATCGCTGCGCCAGAGGGTGTAAAAGAAATTCAAGAACAGCATCCAGATGTAGATATTTATATTGCTGCACTTGATGAAAAATTAGATGACCATGGCTACATTGTCCCTGGTTTAGGTGATGCAGGCGACCGCCTATTCGGTACAAAATAATACTGAACACTTTTTTGTTGATTTAGTTTAGTATGTAATTTTTAGGGAACATATAACTATAGAGAGCGTCCTTCATTATTGAAGGACGTTTCATAGTATGTTAGGCGAATTACTTCTATTAAAGTTCAATCTTGCCTCATATGACGCAGATCAATGGAAGTAAAGCACTTTTCATACAAATATAACAAAGGACGGTGCAAATCGTTTTGACGAAAAAATGGAAAGTAATGACGATTTTCGGTACGAGACCAGAGGCTATTAAAATGGCCCCACTAGTATTGGAATTACAAAAGCATCCTGAGCAAATAGAGTCGATTGTGACGGTAACAGCCCAACATCGCCAAATGCTCGATCAAGTTTTAGAAACATTTAAAATTACACCTGATTACGATTTGAATATTATGAAGGATCGTCAAACATTAATTGACGTGACGACGAATGCTTTACAAGGCTTAGACAAAGTCATGAAAGAAGCAAAACCGGATATTGTTTTAGTACATGGTGATACAGCAACGACTTTCATTGCAAGTCTAGCTGCATTTTATAACCAAATTGCTATCGGACATGTGGAAGCGGGTCTTCGAACTTGGAATAAGTATTCACCATACCCAGAGGAAATGAATCGCCAGTTAACAGGCGTTATGGCTGATCTTCATTTCGCACCGACAGAAGTATCAAAGAAAAACCTTTTAGATGAAAATAAAAACCCTGATACTATCTATGTCACTGGTAACACAGCAATCGACGCATTAGCTACAACAGTAAGTGAACATTACACACATCCTGTCTTAGACAAAATAGGCACAGACCGTATGATTTTATTAACAGCACATCGTCGTGAAAATTTAGGTGAACCTATGCGTCATATGTTCAGAGCGATTACTAGAATTTTAGCAGAGCATGAGGATGTACAAGTTGTTTACCCAGTTCATATGAATCCAGCTGTACGAGAAATAGCGAATGAAATATTAGGAGATCATAAGCGTGTTCATTTGATTGAACCTCTTGAAGTCTTTGATTTCCATAACTTTGCGGCTAATTCTTATATGATTTTAACGGATTCTGGTGGTGTCCAAGAGGAAGCACCTTCATTAGGCAAACCAGTTCTAGTACTAAGAGATACAACGGAGCGCCCAGAAGGTATTGCAGCAGGGACTCTAAAGCTAGCAGGAACGGAAGAAGATACTATCTATTCTCTAGCTAAACAATTAATAGAAGATACAAATGCTTATGAAGCAATGTCAAAAGCGTCAAATCCTTATGGAGATGGACATGCTTCAGAGTATATTGTGAAGGCTCTTTTGGGATTTTTACAAAAAAGCAAGTAATATCCCTTTTCAGAAATGAAAAATGAGTCTAATGTACTAATTGTGGTAGGCGGGCTAATTTGCGAGCATATATGTGTCGCAAATTAGCTTTTCTTTGCATAAACGTTAACTGTGTTTTTGAAACTATGAATTTCCATACACAAATTTGTCAACAATTTGTCAAGACTATAGTGGCTGTGAAGTTTTTCTACTTTACTAATTGACTTCAAATATCTCCTATTGTATGCTTACAAAGGGTAAGAATGATAAGGGTTTCTATTCGTAAATAGAGGTTGAAACACTTGTTACATCAAGTTTCTACTAAATTGACAGTTCAAACCAAAAGCTGTCGATTTGCAACGTTTTGTGCGTTTCGGGGTGTAAGATTTTTGGGGATTTACACCTGTAATTTCAAAATGACGCTCTCCCGTTACTATTCCGCTGTGAGTAGTGTTTTTCACTGCTCTTTTCTGATTTCACATAGTGGTCAGCAAATGTTTCTTTACTCGAAAAAATGATTCAGGAGATTATAAACCAATGCTAGATTTGCATCACATTTTTGCTATGCAGAAGAGAGCGTTATTTTTTTTGCTCGCACTCTGTGCTTTAGGCTGGGGATTTACGCCCTATCAGACGTTTTTTGCGGGCATCGCAATCGGTGCATTATTTGGTACGTATAATTTTTGGATTTTAGTTCGCCGTATGGAGAAGTTTGATCGATCCATTAGTGAAGGGAAGAAAATAGGCTCACTTGGTACAATGCTCCGCTTTGGGTCAGGTGTAGCGGCAGTCGCTCTAGCCATTTCGTTGCCAAACTATTTTCACTTAATTAGCACGGTCATAGGGCTAATGATTCCGTACGTTTTTCTCTTTGTCGAGAGAATTGTGTCACATGTAAGGAACCGCTAATGTGCTTTAAAATTAGAAAGAGAGGTGAAAAATAACAATGAATCATGAAGCTCCATTGAAAGTAGTTGATTTTGGTCTTTTTACACTAACATTCAACCTTTCAACTATAATGATGTTACTAGTTGCAGCTGTAATCGTTTTCTTAATCGCGTTTATCTCAACTAGAAGCCTAAAGTTAAAACCTACAGGTATGCAAAACTTTATGGAATGGATTATGGATTTCGTAAAGAACATCATCAAAAGCAATATGGACTGGAAAACTGGCGGACGATTCCATATTTTAGGTATTACGCTAATTATGTTTATCGCGGTATCTAACTTATTAGGTCTTCCATTCTCTATCGTCTATAAACACGAACTTTGGTGGAAATCACCTACAGCTGACCCAACTGTTACAATGACGCTTGCAGCAATGGTTTTAGCCTTAACACATTTCTATGGTATTAAAATGAAGGGGACAGGCCATTATGTTGGTACATTCTTCAAACCAATGTCATTCATGTTCCCGCTAAAAATCGTTGAAGAGTTTGCGAACACTTTAACATTAGGTCTTCGTCTTTACGGTAACATTTATGCAGGTGAGATTTTACTTGGCTTAATCGCAGGTCTAGCATCAACAGGTGCTGTTGGATTCATCGGAGCAATTGTTCCAATGATGGCATGGCAAGGTTTCTCTATTTTCATCGGCTTTATCCAAGCCTTTATCTTCACAATGTTAACAATGGTTTACATGGCTCATAAAGTGAGCGATGACCATTAATATAAAGCATAATCTTATGCTTAAACCAAAAAAAACAAACAATTCCAAGGAGGAAATTTTCAAATGGGTTTATTAGCAGCAGCAATCGCAATCGGTCTAGGTGCACTTGGTGCAGGTATCGGTAACGGTCTTATCGTTTCAAAAACAGTAGAAGGTATCGCTCGCCAACCAGAAGCTCGTGGCGTACTTCAAACTACAATGTTCATCGGGGTAGCATTAGTTGAAGCCCTACCAATCATCGCAGTAGTAATCGCATTCATCGTAATGAACAAATAATTCAGTTGTACACTGAATTCTAGTGGCGAAGCAGAAATCTTAAGATGAAACTTCGCCCTTCATTTTGGAACTGATAAAAGCTATGTGCAAATATAGCTTTTTAAAATAGGTAGTTTTTCAAGTAAGTAATTAATTTATTATGTTGAAGTCAAAGCTCTTGAAGGGAGTGAAACAATCGTGTTTTTAGATTATCTTGTACTAGGTACTAGCACTGGCACTAGTGAAGAAGCGTTATTCAATGGTGGTGACATCGCCGCAACATTAATCATTTTCTTAGTGTTAATGTTTTTACTTAAAAAGTTCGCTTGGGGTCCACTTATGGGCATCATGCAACAACGTGAAGAATTAGTAGCTAGTGAAATCGAAGCAGCTGAAAAAGCTCGTAAAGATTCGCACCAATATTTAGAAGAACAAAAGAGCCTTCTTAAAGAAGCTCGTACGGAAGCACAATCGATTGTTGAGGGCGCTAAGAAGCAAGGCGAAATGCAAAAAGAAGAAATTCTTACTGCAGCTCGCAATGAAGCAAACCGCTTAAAAGAATCGGCTTTACGTGAAATTGAGTCTGAAAAAGAAAAAGCTATTGCAGCTGTACGTGATGAAGTCGTTTCATTATCTGTACTTGCAGCATCTAAAGTCCTTAGCAAAGAGATTTCTGAGGCAGACAACCGTGCTCTAATTGAAGAGACGATTGCGAAGGCAGGGGAAGCTCGATGAGTAATTCAACTGTAGCAAAACGTTACGCACAAGCGCTATTTGAATTAGCGCAACAAAAAAACATTCTTGCTGAAGTTGGAGCAGACTTAAACGAGCTAACAAAAGTAGTCAAAGAATCTCCTGATTTTTTAACACTTTTAAATGCTCCTAAGTTCTCTATCGAACGTAAGAAGCAAATGGTAGCTGAAATCTTTGCTGGTGCAACGCCAGAGGTTTTACACACAGTTCAACTACTTGTTGAGAAAAAACGTGTAAACGAAGTGAAGCTTATTGCGAACGCATATGCTGAACTTGCTGCACAGGCACAAGGTTCTGCAGATGCAACAGTATTCTCTACTCGTGCACTTTCTGCTGAAGAAAGCGCTAATATTTCTACAACATTTGCGAAACTTGTAGGGAAACAAACATTAAACATTACAAACGAAATTGATCCATCACTTCTTGGTGGTATTCGTGTTCAAATCGGTAATCATATTTATGATAGCTCAGTAGCGAACAAGCTTGAGCGCCTAAAACGTGAATTAATCGGTTAATAATTTAGAAATGTGAGAGGTGACATACATGGGCATCAAGGCTGAAGAAATCAGCAGTCTGATTAAACAACAGATTGAGAATTATGAATCTGAACTTAAAGTAAGCGAAGTTGGTACAGTTATCCGTATTGGTGACGGTATCGCACTTGCTCATGGCCTCGACAACGCCATGGCTGGAGAGCTTTTAGAGTTCTCTAACGGTGTTATGGGTATGGCTCAAAACCTAGAAGAAGGTAACGTTGGTATCGTAATCTTAGGTCCATACGCAGACATCAAAGAAGGCGATGAAGTTCGTCGTACAGGTCGTATCATGGAAGTACCAGTTGGTGAAGAACTAATTGGCCGTGTTGTAAACCCACTTGGTCAACCAGTGGATGGACAAGGTCCAATCAACACAACAAAATCTCGTCCAATCGAAAGTCCAGCTTTCGGTGTAATGGCTCGTAAATCAGTACACGAACCACTACAAACTGGTATCAAAGCGATTGACGCTTTAGTACCAATCGGTCGTGGTCAACGTGAGTTAATCATCGGTGACCGTCAAACTGGTAAAACATCAGTAGCAATCGATACAATCTTAAACCAAAATGGTGAAAACATGATTTGTATCTACGTTGCTATCGGTCAAAAAGAATCAACTGTACGTGGTGTAGTTGAAACGTTACGTAAGCACGGTGCATTAGATTATACAATCGTTGTAACTGCTGCTGCGTCTCAACCAGCTCCATTACTTTACTTAGCACCATTTGCTGGTGTTTCTATGGCAGAAGAATTCATGTTACAAGGTAAGCACGTATTAATCGTGTATGATGATCTTTCTAAACAAGCATCAGCTTACCGTGAACTTTCACTTCTTCTACGCCGTCCTCCAGGTCGTGAAGCATACCCTGGTGATGTTTTCTACTTACACAGCCGCTTACTTGAACGTGCTGCGAAGTTAAATGAAACATATCAAAATGGTTCTATTACAGCTCTTCCATTCGTTGAGACACAAGCTGGGGATATCTCTGCATACATCCCAACTAACGTAATCTCAATTACTGATGGACAAATTTTCTTACAATCTGACTTATTCAACTCAGGTGTACGTCCAGCGATTAACGCCGGTCTTTCTGTATCACGTGTAGGTGGATCTGCTCAAATTAAAGCGATGAAAAAAGTTGCGGGTACACTACGTCTTGACTTAGCTGCATTCCGTGAGCTTGAATCATTTGCTCAATTTGGTTCTGATTTAGATAAAATCACACTTGCTAAACTTGAGCGTGGTAAACGTACGGTTGAAGTTCTTAAACAAGACCTAAACAAACCACTTAAAGTTGAAAAACAAGTTGCTATCCTTTATGCATTAACTAAAGGTCACTTAGATGATATTCCAGTACAAGATATCGTTCGCTTTGAAAATGAATTCTTAAGCTGGTTAGAATCAAACCACACAAACGTTTTAGATCACGTTCGTACTACAAAAGAGCTTGCTCCTGATGCGGATTACGTTGAAGCAATCAATGCATTCAAAAAAACTTTCGCTAAATCAGAATAAGTTCGAGCAGTCACTTGATTAAAAAACAAAAGGTGGTGAAATACCAGTGGTAAACTTACGCGAAATAAAAGGTCGTATTAATTCTACAAAGAGTACGAAACAAATTACGAAAGCGATGCAGATGGTTTCTTCTTCAAAGTTACGTCGTGCAGAGCAAAACGCTAAGGCGTACGTTCCTTACATGGAAAAAATCCAGGACGTAGTAGGCGCGATCGCTTCAGGAACAAAAGACAGTGGACATCCAATGTTAACTGCTCGTCCTGTTAAGAAAACAGCTTACTTAGTCATTGGTTCTGACCGTGGTCTTGCAGGTGCTTACAATTCGAGTATCCTACGTCAAGTACAACGTACAATTGATGAGCGTCATAAATCGAAAGACGAATACGTGATTCTGGCGGTAGGTCGTGTTGTTCGTGACTACTTTGTGAAACGTGATCATAATGTCATCAGCGATGTTATCGGTCTTCCGGACCAACCATCATTTGCTGATATTAAAGAAATCGCTCGTAAAGCTGTTGGTATGTTCATTGACGGTACGTATGATGAACTTTATATGTACTACAATCACTTTGTCAGCGCTATTGCTAGCGAAGTGACAGAGAAAAAACTTCTTCCATTAACGGATCTTGCACCTGCTAGCAGTAATGCTTCTTACGAATTTGAGCCATCTGGTGAAGCAATTCTAGAAGTATTACTTCCACAATACGCGGAAAGCTTAGTTTACGGCGCATTATTAGATGGAAAAGCAAGTGAACATGCTTCTCGTATGACGGCTATGAAAAATGCAACTGATAACGCATCTGATCTTATTTCAGATCTTTCATTGCAATATAACCGTGCGCGTCAAGCGGCGATTACACAAGAAATTACAGAAATCGTTGGTGGAGCTGCAGCCTTAGAATAGGCCCAGCTTCCCAATGTCGTATAAGAATACGATAGGAGGATACACAGTAATGAATAAAGGACATGTTATTCAAGTAATGGGTCCAGTTGTTGACGTAAAATTTGACAATGGCCAATTACCAGCAATCTATAACTCACTAACAGTTAAGATTGAACGTCCAAATGAAGAACCAACAATTCTTGCATTAGAAGTTGCTCTTCATTTAGGTGATGATTCTGTTCGTACAATTGCAATGTCATCTACTGATGGCTTACAACGTGGAGCAGAAGTAACAGACTCAGGAAAAGCTATCTCAGTACCAGTTGGTGAAGTTACTTTAGGACGTGTATTCAACGTACTAGGAGAAGTAATCGACTTAGGTGAAGAGATTCCAGCTGACGTTCGTCGTGATTCAATTCACCGCGAAGCACCATCTTTCGATGAACTTTCAACTACAGTTGAAATTCTTGAAACAGGTATCAAAGTAGTAGACTTATTAGCACCATACATCAAAGGTGGTAAAATCGGTCTATTCGGTGGTGCCGGTGTAGGTAAAACAGTATTAATCCAAGAATTAATCAACAACATCGCACAAGAGCACTCAGGTATCTCTGTATTCGCTGGTGTAGGTGAGCGTACTCGTGAAGGGAACGACTTATTCTTCGAGATGAGCGATTCAGGCGTTATCAAGCAAACAGCGATGGTATTCGGTCAAATGAACGAGCCACCAGGCGCACGTATGCGTGTAGCTTTAACTGGTCTTACAATGGCAGAATACTTCCGTGATGAGCAAGGTGCTGACGTACTTTTATTCATCGACAATATCTTCCGTTTCACTCAAGCAGGTTCTGAGGTTTCTGCCCTATTAGGTCGTATGCCTTCTGCGGTAGGTTACCAACCAACACTTGCAACTGAAATGGGTAAATTACAAGAGCGTATCACATCTACTAACAAAGGTTCTGTAACTTCTATCCAAGCGATTTATGTACCAGCCGATGACTATACTGACCCGGCTCCAGCTACAACTTTCGCTCACTTAGATGCAACTACTAACCTTGAGCGTAAATTATCAGAAATGGGTATCTACCCTGCGGTTGACCCATTAGCTTCGACTTCTCGTGCTTTATCACCTGAAATCGTAGGCGCTGAGCACTACGCTATCGCTACTGGTGTACAACGTACAATCCAACGTTACCGTGAATTACAAGATATCATTGCTATCTTAGGTATGGATGAATTATCTGATGAAGATAAACAAACAGTAGAACGTGCTCGTCGTATTCAATTCTTCTTATCTCAGAACTTCCACGTTGCGGAGCAATTTACTGGTCAAAAAGGTTCTTATGTACCTGTTAAAGAAACTGTTCGCTCATTCAAGGAAATCCTTGATGGCAAATGGGATCACCTACCAGAAGATGCTTTCCGTCTAGTTGGTTCTATTGATGAAGTAGTTGAAAAAGCGAAAAGCATGGGCGTAGAGGTTTAATACTAGGGACGAGGAGGAAAAAATATGAAGACAGTTCAAGTCAATATTGTCACTCCCGACGGCCCAGTATACGATTCTGAAGTTTCAATGGTAATCGCAAAAACAACTTCAGGAGAAATCGGTGTTCTTGCAGGCCATATTCCTATGGTCGCTCCACTTGCAATTGGTGCAGTGAAGCTTAAAAAAGAAGACGGTTCAACTGAACTTGTAGCTTTAAGCGGTGGTTTCATTGAAGTTCGCCCTGAAAAAATCTCAATTTTAGCGCCATCTGCTGAAATTGCTGAAAGCATCGATGTTAAACGTGCTAAAGAAGCCGTTAAACGTGCTGAAGGACGTCTTCAAGATAAACAAGATAACATTGATTTCAAACGTGCTGACCTAGCATTAAAACGTGCGTTGAATCGTATCAACGTTCATGAGGGTAATATCTAATTCAAATTTTAACGGGCAGATTCAACATCTGTCCGTTTTTTAACATTATTCCACAGTGACTAGAGGAAGGAATATGGAGGAACAACATGGAATTATATAGGGCAGTAGGACAGGAAGCTTTAATAGGTATTTTATCGCACATATTTTTTATCGCTATTACCTTTTATGCGCTACAAGCGTTTATGTTAGAAAAGCTTTTTAAGAAGAATAAAGTATTTCAAGTCCAATTAATTTATATTTTATTAAGCGTTGCAATAGGATCAGCCGTTTCAAATTTCTTTCTCCAATTTTCAAATTGGTCTGGGAAGCTTCCGTATTTATTTTAGGAGGCCCTTACTACTTTTTATATGTTAGCTGTTGAATCTACATATTTCACAGGGCTTTATAACATAATTTATGTGGTCCTTTGAAATATGTAATAAAAGAAATTTGTGAGATTTCGGTTTTTGTTCACAAATCTTTGGGTATATATTAAAAATTTACGCTTATCTTCCATGTTATTGGTCATTCACAAAAAAAAAAATCATGCGTACAATAAATAAATAGCAAAATATTAAAAAATGACGTAAAATAGTGATTTGGACGCTTGAACGAGCGTAAGAAAAGTTGTACTATAGAGTTGTTTGTTTACTGATTATGACATTATACTTCTTTTTAAAATAAAATTTTGATAGGTTAATAGATTGAATTCGGAGGGACATAGGGTGGAAAAAATAATAGTGACTGGCGGCCAACAGCTACAGGGGAAAGTACGCGTAGAGGGCGCAAAAAATGCGGTGTTACCAATCCTAGCAGCAGCTTTA
This sequence comes from Lysinibacillus sp. NPDC056959, assembly GCF_042674095.1. Taxonomy (NCBI): domain Bacteria; kingdom Bacillati; phylum Bacillota; class Bacilli; order Caryophanales; family Bacillaceae; genus Lysinibacillus; species Lysinibacillus sp. NPDC056959. The sequence goes on from NZ_JBHURE010000011.1 coordinate 70,117, forward strand.
CTTGCTTCTAAAGGAGAAAATGTAATTAAGGAAGTCCCTAACTTAGCAGACGTCTTTACTATAAATGAAGTACTAAAAAGTCTAAATGCGGCTGTTACATATATACCTGAGGATAATACAGTATATATCGACACAACAAAAGAACTTTCTAGTGAAGCTCAATTTGAATATGTAAGTAAAATGCGTGCATCGATTTTAGTGATGGGTTCTTTACTTGCTCGAAATGGTTATGCTCGTGTTGCTTTACCTGGGGGCTGTGCAATCGGTTCTCGTCCAATTGAGTTACATTTAAAGGGCTTTGAGGCTATGGGAGCAAAAATCTCGTTTGGTCATGGTTTTGTAGAGGCAAAGGCAGATGGACGTTTAAAAGGCGCAAATGTGTATTTGGACTTCCCTAGCGTTGGGGCAACTGAAAATATCATGACTGCTGCAGCGTTAGCGCAAGGAACGACTGTAATTGAAAATGCAGCGAAAGAGCCTGAAATTGTAGATCTTGCAAACTTCATTAATAATATGGGTGGTCGTGTTATCGGAGCAGGTACGAATACAATTCGTATCGAAGGAGTCGATACATTATATGGAACAGAGCATCATATTATTCCTGACCGTATTGAAGCTGGCACATTTATGGTTGCAGCAGCAATTACAAAAGGTGATGTAACGATTGAAAATGCGGTTCCTGAGCATATGACAGCATTAATTGCAAAGATGCGTGAAATGGGTGTAGAAATCACTGAGCTAGATGAAGGAATCCGCGTACGCGCTCCTAAACCATTAAAAGCTGTTGATATTAAAACTATGCCACATCCAGGCTTCCCAACAGATATGCAATCTCAAATGATGGCCTTGATGTTAACTGCTGAAGGTACGAGTATTATTACGGAAACGGTTTTTGAAAATCGTTTTATGCATGTTGAGGAGTTCCGTCGCATGAATGCCGGCGCTAAAATAGAAGGACGTTCTGTGTTTATCGAAGGGCCAATAGATCTTCAGGGTGCTGAAGTAATGGCGACTGATTTACGAGCTGCGGCTGCACTAATTTTAGCAGGCCTTGTATCTGAAGGGGTGACTAGAGTTACAAAACTTCATCACTTAGATCGTGGTTATGTTGATTTCCACGGCAAATTGGCTTCACTTGGCGCACAAATTGAACGTGTACCAGTAGAGGACGTTATCGTTGAAGAAAAAACAACTGTAGAATTACCAACAAACTAAATAGATTTCCCAACCCTTTGCTTAAGAGCAAAGGGTTTTTCTTTATAGTTTAATCCACGGTGGCGATAATCTAATAAGTGCTTATCATCATAACGTGAAGTTGATTTCCGTTCCGGCTGGGTGCTTTGTTGCTGTCGCTACGCTTTCGCACAGGCGTTATCAAAGGATGTGATGGTTTTAGCCTTCGTTCCTCTATTGCTAATCCCCAAGGAGTCGCCCAGCCGGAACGAAGATCATCTATAGCAGGGCATACGTATTTAAAACGTTAATATATAGAAACTAACATCCTTTTTATATGACGGAAACACGCTTCTTTTCTGCATGCTTTACATATGTAGCCCTCAATTTATTTCCATGCTAGATTGAAGTTGCCTTCACCAACAGTCACATATTTTGAAAAGTTGCAGCATATTATTCCTTATGAAAAAATGGATAATGAGTATAGGCATAATTTGTTTGACTGGAGCATTATATATGCTTCCTGTGGCATTTGGTGAGAGACGTACGATTGAGGATGCGCCTGCAACAGCAGAACAAGCTTGTGAAATCTTCATAGAAGTGGAGGGACAACCGGAGAAAATCCCTTTAGAAACGTATGTGACTGGTGTGGTAGCTGCAGAAATGCCTGTTTCATTTAAAAAAGAAGCTTTAAAGGCACAGGCTATTGCTGCAAGAACTTACGCGTTGAAATCGACAAATTACGGTAAAATAGCTATCGCTCCTACTGTTGCTAGACAAGTTTTTTACAATAAGGAACAAAGAAAAGAGAATTGGACTAGCAATTTCCCGGGGAATGAAAAGAAAATTGTCGAGGCGATTAACGAAACGAAAGGACAAGTTCTTCTATATAATAATGAATTAATTACGGCAATGTTTCACTCTACTAGTAATGGGAAAACAGAAAGTGCCTACGGTTTTAGTGGCAATGATGTACCCTATTTAAAAAGCGTCGCGAGTAATACGGATCAATCATCACCAAAGTTTGCAGCGATGAAAGAATGGACATTGGCTGAGTGGGATGCATTGTGGCCTGTTAAATGGCAGGCAAATGATTTCAACCGTGTACAGTTCTTTTTAAATGATTCAGGACGTGTTGAGCGCATGCAGTTAGGGAAGAATATATGGTCAGGGCGAGAGGTTCGAACACTTTTGGGAATAGCATCAACAGACTTTAAAATCTCATATAATTCCACTGCTGAAAAAGTGTTGGTGAGCACGAAAGGATACGGGCATGGGGTAGGGATGAGTCAATATGGAGCAGATGCTATGGCAAGTGATGGGAAAACTGCTGCCGAAATTTTACACTACTATTATCAAGATATTGAGATAAAAAAGATAGATGCATGTTTAAAATAACTTCTAGTTGTTCACACTGCAACTAGAGGTGATGAAAATGAGAGAGGATAAAAATAGTAAAACTTCTCAAAATCAAGATGAAAAAGTTCAATTACAGAAGAAACCATGGTTTTGGCCAGCTGTTTACGCTGGTGGAGCTCTAATGCTAGCAGGTTTACTACTTGGTTACAATAGTCTTGTATCAAAAGTAGAAGAGGCTCCATTACCAGAAGTAGCAGAAGTAGATTCAGGTCCTGTAGTTGAAACCAATGCAAGAACAGAAAATATGAAGTACCCGTTCAAGGAAGCAAATCTTAATAAAATTCAAGTTTCACAAGAGTTTTATGATGTAGAGGCAAATGCTGAGTCACGTGAAAAAGCACTAATGGTATTTAATCAAACATTTACGACATCTTCTGGTATTTCTCTTTCTATGAATGGTGAAGAATTCGAAGTACTTGCTGCTTTAAGTGGTAAAGTAAAACAAGTAAAGCTTGACGCATTTACAGGTAATAAAATTGTGATCGAGCACGCAAATGGTAAGGAAACACAGTATAGTTCTGTAAAAGACATTGCTGTCAAAGAAGGCGATGAGGTAACACAAGGTCAAGCACTAGGAAAAGCGACTGACAATGAGTGGAACCAAGCAGCTGGCATTCACTTGCATTTCGAAGTACTTGAAAACGGAAAATATATTAATCCGAAAAAATTACTAGGCTTTTAACCTATTTCAGCGGCTGCTGAAATAGAGGGATTTATGCCCAACAACGTGCCTATTATCAATTATGCCGAGGTATAATTGATAATAGGCCCTTTTGTTTTCTCCTAAACAATGAAAATGATCATTTTCTATGTGAGAAACGAATACTAAAAAATGCATAAAAAATCAGTATTTTATCGTGAAAATGTAAAATGTGTTCTGAACAGCTTTGTCCTCACATAATGTGAAGAAATGCGCAGACGTGCATCTGATGCCAACGCCATTTGTGAATTTGTGTGGAAAGGACGAAGAACGTGCACGAGCACATTCGGAAGCGCTGTATACGCCTCGGTGAATTATTGATTGAGACGCGTGAGACTGTGCGTGTCCTCGCGAAAATGACAGGTTATTCAAAAAGTACGGTGCATAAAGATTTAACAGAGCGACTGCCAACAATTCATGAAGGATTAGCTGAGCAAGTAAAGGAAATACTCGCCTACCATAAGGCCGTACGTCATATTCGCGGAGGAGAGGCAACGAAAAACAAGTGGAAAGAAAGAGCGAGTCATGAATGATTCGTTCTTTTTTAAAATGCAAAGGACAAGCTAGATACATATTTCCATTTCCTCATAAATAGCTGCTCACAATAACGAGGGGTTGATTTCCGTTCCGACTGGGCGCTTTCCTGGGGGCGTCCGATGAGCCGCTTCGCTTCGCTGCAGGGTCTCGGGACAGCACGATGCTGGTCACGAAGGCGTTATCACAGGACGTGATGGTTTTAGCCTTCGTTCCTCTATCGCTAATCCCCAAGGAGTCGCCCAGTCTCCACTTCAATCAACCTATTCACATAACGTTTGTTAAAAAATCACATTTTAAACTATTTGATGATGGACCATGAAAAAATTGTTTAACAATTTCTTCTTTTCATGAAGTGTTCATATAATTAAAAGGAATGAAGTTCTATTCACTAAAATTAGGTGAAATTACCAATAGGTTGTGATAGAATATTCTAGATAAACAGATAAAAATGAACGTTTTTGTAGTTGGAAATGGCGGGAAGGAGAAATTATAAAATGTTTTCGAAAGATATTGGCATTGACTTAGGAACTGCGAACGTATTAATACACGTTAAAGGTAAAGGAATCGTCTTAAATGAACCATCTGTTGTGGCGATTGATAAAAAAACAAATAAAGTATTAGCTGTGGGGGAAGAGGCTCGCCAAATGGTAGGTCGTACGCCTGGTAACATTACTGCAATTCGCCCACTACGAGATGGGGTCATTGCGGATTTTGACGTTACAGAAGCCATGCTAAGACATTTCATCAATAAGTTAAATGTAAAAGGATTTTTAGCTAAGCCACGTATTTTAATTTGCTGTCCAACGAACATTACTAGTGTTGAGCAAAAGGCTATCCGTGAAGCCGCAGAAAAATCAGGTGGAAAAAAAGTATACTTAGAAGAAGAACCAAAAGTGGCTGCAATCGGTGCAGGCATGGATATATTCCAACCTAGCGGCAATATGGTAGTCGATATTGGCGGCGGAACAACAGATGTTGCAGTCTTATCAATGGGTGATATTGTAACGAGTGAGTCCATTAAGGTAGCCGGAGACATTTTTGATAATGATATTTTGCAATATATTAAAAAAGAATACAAATTACTAATTGGTGAACGTACTGCAGAAGCCATTAAAATTACAATCGGTACAGTTTTTAAAGGTAGCCGAAACGATTCAATGGATATTCGTGGTCGAGACATGGTGACAGGTTTACCGCGTACAATAACAATTCATTCTGAAGAGATTGAACGTGCCTTACATGAATCGGTTGCTATGATTGTTCAATCTGCAAAAAATGTTTTAGAAAAAACGCCACCAGAGTTATCAGCTGATATTATTGATCGTGGGGTCATTATTACTGGCGGTGGTGCTTTACTACACGGTATGGACCAACTATTAATCGAAGAATTAAAGGTACCTGTGTTCATTGCTGAACAACCTATGGATTGTGTAGCAATTGGTACAGGAATTATGCTTGAAAATATTGATCGAGTTCCCGCATCCTTATAAAAAGATAATGAGGTGAGTCCTTTGTTTAAAGGGTTTTATACAGTTGCAACTGGTATGATTGCACAACAAAGACGAACAGAATTACTAAGTAATAATTTATCAAATGCGAATACACCAGGATTTAAAGCAGACCAATCAACAATTCGGTCATTTCCTGACATGCTCATGTCAAGTGTAGGAAAAACGAATGCACCTGCTAATCAGCAAGCAGGTTCTCAATATATGAGCCAAGTTGGCGCATTAAATACAGGGATTTATATGCAAGAAACATTGCCAAATTACATACAAGGCCAAATCTATAGCACTGATTTCACGACAGACATGGCTTTGATCGATGGAAACTTACCGCAAAATGCAGATGGTACTACCGGATCTATTTTCTTCCGTTTAGCACATCCAGAAGGCGGAGAAGCATATACACGAAACGGGAATTTTACATTAGATGGTCAAGGCTATTTAGTAAATCCACAAGGATTGTATGTGTTATCAGACAGAGGCCAACGCATTCAGCTACCGAATGATGATTTCCGCTTAGATGAGAACGGAGCAATTTATGTTAATGATCAGCAAGTAGCTCGTGTTGGCGTATCATATGCAACGAATCCGAACATGCTACGTAAACAGGATAATGGTTTAATTCGAACAGAAAACGGTGAGAACTTACCGACAGCTTACGGTGCCAATGGCGTATCCTTTACACTGCGTCAAAATTATCTAGAGGGCTCAAACGTTGATTCAAGTCGCACAATGACCGATTTAATGACAGCATATCGCGCTTTCGAGGCTAACCAAAAAGTACTACAAGCTTATGATCGCAGTATGGAAAAAGCTGCTAATGAAATTGGGAAAGTTTAATAGGCGAACAGGAGGCGTTTGATCATGCTACGTACAATGATGACTGCAACAAACACAATGGGGCAATTACAAAATAGACTAGATACAATTAGTAATAACATTGCCAATAGTAATACACAGGGCTATAAATCAAAAGAAGCTACATTTAATGAATTGCTTTATCAGCAATTTAACAATGACAAGCAAGATCGTGCTGATCGACAATCACCTGTTGGTATCCGTTACGGTTCAGGTGCAATGCTTGGACAAATCCAATCTAATCAAAAACAAGGTTCTCTACAAACAACAAGTCGAGATCTTGATTTAGCTTTTACAAAAGCAAAACAATATTTCAATATTTTAATGCCAGATGGTGAAAATGGCACAAAAACAGTGTATACTCGTCAAGGTGACTTTTATTTATCACCATTAAATAATGGAACAGTAATGGTTGTAACTGCAGATGGATATCCATTGGCAAACGAAAACGGGCAAGCTATTACATTACCGGATAATGTAAAAAGTTTCGCGATTCGTGATGGGGGCGTATTAGAGGCATCATATCCAAATGGAGATTTTATTCGTACTAATGTAGGGGTGACAGAGTTCCAAAAGCCACAGCTTATGGAGGACATTTCTGGATCCTATGTTGGATTGCCGAATAACCTAGCTCAGTTAGGATATACGCAAGCTGAAGTTGTCACTAATTTACAAGGTGCAAATCGTCAGCAAATTGGTATGCAGAACGGTGTGCTAGAAATGTCGAATGTAAATCTTTCAAAGGAAATGACGGATTTAATTCAAACACAGCGTTCTTATCAATTCAATGCAAGAACTGTCACTTTAGCAGATCAAATGCTTGGGCTCATTAATGGTATTCGATAGTAAATCCATAATTACTGTTTAGTAAGGAATGAAGAGGAGTACAATTTATGACAAACGATTCAAGTCGAGGTTCTATGCAAACAAAAGAAACCGATACGCCACCAGAAGAGAAGGAACACGGCTCAAATGGAGAGCAACGAGAGGTTCGATGGGTGCAAATACGGCTGATTCCGATTTGGCTACGCGTTGTACTTATTATCATCTTAGTTGTTGTTGCCGCAATTTTAGGTACAATAATTGGCTATAGTGTAATTGGACAAGGTAAAGCCATGGACGTTTTCAAACCAGAAACATGGCAGCATATATTTGATATTATGAATGGTAAAGAATAATAATATTCTTTACCATACTTTGTTTTACATAATTATTTATGTAATGGTTTATAACATTTACTGAATGAAGATTATAGTCTCCGGCGGATGTTACATATTTTTTTTGTAGGCACCATTCAAAATCCGGACACTTTGTTTATCTGTAGCGAAAGCAAAGCGACAGCTACAAATGTTTTCTGCGCGAAAGCAAAGCGACAGCGGCAAATGTTTTCTGCGCGAAAGCAAAGCGACAGCGGCAATTACGCCAAGGCGAAATTGATATTAAGCATTCAAGGGGGAAAAGAAATGTTAACAGCAGAACAAATTCAAGCAATTTTACCACATCGTTATCCTTTTTTATTCGTTGATCGTATCGTTGAATTAGAAGAAGGTAAGCGTGCAGTCGGTTTAAAAAATGTCTCTATGAACGAGGACTTTTTTAATGGGCATTTCCCTGGCTATCCAGTAATGCCTGGGGTTTTAATTGTAGAGGCACTAGCACAAGTTGGTGGCGTAGCATTATTAAACGCAGAGGAATTCAAAGGTCGTCTAGCTTTCTTGACGGGTATTGATAACTGTCGTTTCAAGCGACAAGTAGTACCGGGAGATCAACTTCGATTAGAAGTAGAGTTCGTGAAACTACGTGGAGTTATGGGCAAAGGTCACGGTGTGGCGACAGTTGATGGGGAACTAGTATGTGAAGCGGATATTTTATTCGCTATTGGACCTGCACAACCAAAACAGGTGTAATTTGCAATTATAGGCTAAAAGATTTAAAATAATTATATCGAAAATTGTCTTAACTGTTAATCTTCTAATAGTTTATTAGAGGGAGTGCAGTTAAAGATATTACGGTATTTTATAAAAATGCAATGGCGCTATATGTGATTGTGAATAATACATGTAGTTTTGTTTTTGAAACGTAGGAGGATTATATAGATGTATAAGGAATTGTCTTCAGGAGTTAAAATTAGCATTACGCGTTCGATTTCAACATCTTTTGAATCATACTTAGCAAGTATTGATTGGAAAGAGGAGCGTTTTTCTATGGAAGACTTCATTGCTAGCTGGCAAACTTATTTTCAAGAAAATGCCGCATGGATCGAAAAAATCCCAGCAGATGTTTTGATGAATACTGAATTCCATGAAGAGATGGCGCAGAAAATCGACGAAGTAATTGCAAAAATTTTAAATGAAGAACCAACAGCTAAACAAATTGAAACAATTGAGGCCTTGCAAAAAGAGCTAGGTACAAGTTATAGCTACAACTGTAAAGCAGAAGCAGCATACATTGAACAATTGTTAAAAGAAAAACAAAAATAGTTTGTAAAAAAATCGGATAGTTCCCTCCTTTCCCGGGCAATCTATGTAGGATCACAAATACATACATTTGTATTTGATGACATAGCACCGGAGGAAGGAGGTTTTTTCATATGTGGAGAATGTCATTTTTGGCAATTATTCTTGCTGCATTATTCCTTGGAGGTTGTAACTGGGGAAATAGAGCTGTAGAAGATAGACCAGCGGATAACAACGTTAACAATGACGTTAAGAACGACGTTCGCCGAGGAGCTGACAGAGTAGAAGACGCATTAGATCCATCACGAAACGGCGATTACGATCGTGACGTTAATGATGCTAACCGTAACAATATTCTTCCAGAATCTACAACACCAGGTACAACGACAACACCAGGTACTACAACACCAGGTACTACAACACCAGGTACAACAACGACACCAGGAACACATACTACTGGTGAAGTTAAAGAAAAGATCGTTGAAGAGAAAGTTACGCGATAATTTGAAAAGGAGTGTTTCCAACCAATGGAACACTCTTTTTTTATTTCAAATCGCTTTGATGAAGGGTGAGTGAGTGATCTTTTTCTTTTTACACAATTATATGGACTTAATTTGAATACCCGCGGAAGAGAAGTAAATACCCGCGGAAGGAGTGAATACCCGCGGAAGGAAAGCAAATACTCGCGGAAGCGGAGCGAATACCCGCGGAAGAGAAGCGAATACCCGTGGAAGGGACGTGAATACCCGCGGAAGGGAAGCGAATACCCGCGGAAGAGAAGTAAATACCCGCGGAAGGAGTGAATACCCGCGGAAGGAAAGCAAATACCCGCGGAATCGGAGCGAATACCCGCGGAAGGGAAGCGAATACCCGCGGGAGGGACGTGAATACCCGCGGAAGGGAAGCGAATACCCGCGGAAGGAGTAAATCCCGCGGAAGGGACGTAAATACCCGCGGAAGAGAAGCAAATCCCCGCGGAAAAGACGTGAATACCCGCGGAAGGGAAGCAAATACCCGCGGAATCGGAGCGAATACCCGCGGAAGAGAAACAACCCCCCGCGAAAGATAAGAAAATCCCTACAAATCGGAAGCAAAACCACTCTCCCACACGCACCTCCTCAAGAAGAGCTGAAAAACGGCTTCATATAGTCCACCAAATTCTCAGGTAATTGGTAAACGCGATTTTTATAAGAACCTGTATAGGGAAATTGAAATTTTCTAAGTAAACGATTGGCAGCATCACTGGAATGAATATTGAAAAATTCTCGTAACTGTTTGTTGGTAATGGTCGGTCCAACTAAGTATCGATAATCTTGTAAGGCTTCAGCGAAAATTTCTACGCTTGCATAGTGGCAGTATGAACATTTCCAAATCCCACGAGCAAAATGCATTTGGGTTTTGTATTGGCATTTTGGACAAAGCACGCCTTGTCGGAATCGTGAAGAATCAAGAGAAGCCGGAATTTTTGATGGCTGATGTCGACTGAGAAGTTGTTGAGCAATTTGTGTTAGCTGTTCTTCGCTTAAAATAGTTTGTGTATATTTTTTAAACAGGGATTGAAGATGTTTTTGAAGTCCTGAAACATGGAAAATAGGGATTGTGTTTGGATGACTTGCTATGATAGCGGAGGGGTTGGAAATAACAACTGCGCCCTCGATGGGGAGAGAATAGTTTTGGCAAATAACTTTAAGAAAATGCATATGTCGTTGGGTCTGAGTAAGTGCATTTGGAAATCCTTCAACAGTACCATCTGGCTTTGTTCGGATACACTGATGAGTAGTTTCGTCAAAATCAAGGCGTCCGTTAATATTTTTAATTTCAACTACTAGCATGAAATTCCGGCAAATGAAGAGTGTATCGAGTTGATGCGAATGTTGTGCCGAATTCTTCAGAATTAAATTATGTAATACTAAAAAAGTATAGGGACATATTAATTCAAGCCATTCACGGTCAACTCTCCTTTCACCAGCAAAGCCGGCATCGAATCGTCGAAATTGCTCATTATAATAATCAAAATCAGGGTCCTCATCGAACAACCGCCGTTTTAAAGCTTCAAGCCACAGTAATTTTACGGGCTTTTTTCTAATAGCAATAGTCAAGTATAGTTACCTCCTCTAATTTTTACATCGTATTGTACCTTAAAATTTATACCTGTCCAATAAAAAATAACGATGCAAACACATCTGCATCGTTAAATGAAGTTCAATCATTTTTTAGTTTTGGCCGTTCTTTCATATCGTTTGAGAAGCGGTCCAATAACTTATCTAAAGTGACACCCTCAGCTAGCAATTCGGCAAGCAATTGTTCGGCATATTTCGAGCGTTTTATCTTGAGCTTCCCTTTTAGCAGGACAGAGATGTGCTCACCAATTTCTTGAACTGTATGTACGGCAACCTGGAAAGGAGCAGGCTCATTATCTGGAAATGAAATAACTGCACGTACATTAAAGACAGTAGCATTCGCTAAAAGTTCATCAAAAGTTGAACGATATTGTCGGTCAATAAACAGCTCAAGAATCCAAGATTGATGGCTATTTTCCTGGTTAATAATAATACCATCGACTAAAGGGAAAGGTTGCTTGCCTTCTTTTGTGACAAGGTCAAAGGAAAGCATCTTAAATGTTTTCATTATGTAATATCCTCCTAAGTCGGTCATCCTTTTTAGTATAACATATTCAATTAGCCCTGTTATGGAAGGGTCCATGCAGTTTTTTGCGCATTCAATAAAAACTGCGAAATTGCATATTTCATCAATTAGCATTTGCAACTACAGGGAAAAGCATTCAGCTCAAAAAATCATTCAATACTTGAAAAGTAAAAGCCTCAATTTACCCAATTTATGATTAAAAACTGAAGGAAATGATAAAAATCGACTTTTGCCAATGCTGAATTAATTTTTGTATGATGAGAGCAATCAACAGCAAAGGAGGTGAATCAATGAACCAAGTCGGACTGGTCGGAAGGTTAACAAAGGATCCAGAGTTACGACACCTATCTGAAAATCGAGTGCAAACACATTTTTCACTAGCCATTAATCGCAATTACAAAAACAGTCGTGGGGAAGTGGATGCTGACTTTATTCTTTGTTCAGTTTGGGGAAGGCTGGCAGAGCATATCGTCAAATATTGCGGAAAAGGCTCATTAATTGGGGCGAATGGTCGTATTCAATCAAGATCATTTTTAAATGAAAATAGCACAAAGGTTTTTATAACAGAAGTAGTCGTAGAAGATGTCCGATTTTATCAGCTTAAGCCAAGGGATCGTGATGGGGCTATTGTATTGCCAAAGCCAACTGATGAGCAGGACGGCTTAACCGATTTTGTACTACCTGATGTAGAAGTACAATTACCAGTAGTATCGCAGTCCTAAATGGTACATACGGGGCAAGTGCAAGCTGTCTGATCCGCCATTTTCCTTCTATACTTGCACCGTAATCAATTTAGAGAGGAATGATGTATACCTTTCAAATAACGTAGTTCATTGCTGAAGACCGCTCAGCAATGAGCCTTAAATACAACTAAATATTAATATGAAGTAAGTAGGGAAGAAGTAACAGCAATGTCCGCTGAAAAAAAGAGCGCCAAGAACGTTTTGCTCTTGGCGCACATATATAAATCTTTAGAAATCGAGCGTCATTAAATCACGAAGTTCATCATCTTCTAATTCAGTTAACCATTTGCTTGATTGAATTAGTTCTTCTGATAATGCAGATTTCTGAGCTAGCATTTTATCGATTTTTTCTTCGATCGTACCAATAGTCACAAACTTATGCACTTGCACAAATTGTGTTTGACCAATTCGATATGCACGGTCTGTCGCTTGATTTTCAACAGCTGGATTCCACCAGCGATCTGCATGTAATACATGATTTGCAGCTGTTAAATTTAGCCCTGTTCCACCTGCTTTTAAGGAAAGGATAAATATTGGGAAATCTCCTGCCTGAAAAGCCTCAACTAAGCGGTCACGCTGCTGCTTAGGCATGGCACCTGTTAAGAACGGTGCATCAATATTATATAGTTCACTAAAACAATGCTGTAGTAATTGTCCCATTCCAATATATTGAGTGAAAATGAGGCATTGCTCGCCATTGTCCACAATTTCTGTAGCCATTTGCACGATACGTTCTAATTTCGTAGAACGAGTCAGCATTGATTCTGCATCCTCGAAAGGTTCTTTTAAATACAAGGCAGGATGATTACATAATTGCTTTAGCTTACTGAGCATCTTTAAGACGCGTCCCTTTTTTTGAAAGCCTGTTAATTGCTCGAGCTGATCGAGCGTCTCTAGTATATATCCTTCATATAGAGAGGCTTGCTCAGTTGTTAATGGGCAATAATCATGAGACTCTTGTTTATCTGGTAAGTTAAGCTGTAAGTGTGGATCACGTTTTGTACGACGAAGTAAAAACGGTTGAATTTTTGTACGTAACTTCTGTTTATGTGACTCAGACTCATCTCGTTCTACCGGTAAAATAAACTCTTCGTTAAAGCGACCGAAGCTACCTAAATAGCCTTTATGGATAAAGTCAAAAATTGCCCATAGCTCAGATAATCGGTTTTCCACCGGTGTACCTGTTAAAGCAATATGATGCTTACCATTTAATTTACGAATAGCTCTTGATTGGAGCGTTTGCATATTCTTAATATTTTGAGCTTCATCCAGTACAACCGTTGCCCAGTTTACTTCCTGTAAAAACTCAGCATCCTGAGATACAGTGCCGTAAGTAGATAAAATCACATGTGGTTTTTCTCTTTCTACTAGCTGTTTAAAAGCATCCTCCTTTGCTCGATTCGCCTGATAATGCGTATGCACAGTCAAGGAAGGAGCAAAACGGGCAAGTTCTTTTTGCCAGTTGCCTAACACTGAAGTAGGACAAATAATGATGGCTGGCTTTGTATCCTCAGTTGATTCATAAAGATAAAGCAAATATGAAATAAGCTGAACCGTTTTACCAAGACCCATATCATCCGCTAGACACGCACCAAAGCCTTGTTCGCGCATGAAGACAAGCCATTCGAAGCCTTCATGCTGATAAGGTCGTAATTCAGCCTGTAAAGGTGTAGGAACGGGTACTGTAGGAAGTCCTTTTTTCTCTTGAAGCTGTTCCATATAGGATTTAAGCGATTGTTGCAATTCAAATGCAAAAATCGGGTCATCCCGCATTTCATCATCGGCATCCTCTTCTTCAAGAGGTAAGGATAAATCCTCTGGTAGCTCACGAAATAGTAATTCGCGAACAGTCCAGCTTTCATCTTCTGCTTGCTGCATCAATGTACGCATCTCTTGCATCCAGTTTGCATCGACTCTAAACCATTCAGTACCTATACGAATGAATTCGCGTTTCTCTTCCACAAGCTTTTTAAATTGCTCAGGTGAAATGGACTGTCCGTTCATAGAAAACTGCCATTTGAATGTTAAGATATCATCTAGTCCAGCAACCTTCTTTGTCGATACATTGCCAGTACTTACACGAACACGCATTTTTGACTGTTTTAAATCTTTAAGCCAAGCCGGTAATACAACGTCAAAGCCGAGTGCCTGTAATCTTGCTAAATCTTCACGTAAAAATGTTCGAACTTGTAAATCTTCAAGCATAATACGGATGAAAATATCGTTACTTACATCTTCAATAGAAAGAAGATCTACAATTTGACCTTGTTGTTGTTCAATAGCTTCAGCATACATTTCCCATTTTGCTGGTAGAGCATCAGCGATTGGTAGTGATTGCTTACGCATAGCAGGCGTCCAGTAGTTCTTAGCTGTAGCCGTGCTCAGTACTGTTTCTAAAAGCCACACATCTGAATCTTCCTCAGGCTCACTTAAGCGTAGGGAGACTTTAACTGTACCTGCTTGTCGTTCCTGGTCTAATGGCCAGCCACCACGCAAGAAAAATGGTACTAGCTTTGGTAAATCAGACAGTATAAGACCTGCTTGAGCCAGTTTTTGCTGCACGGCTGTTTCTAATAAAGCTGTTTCAACACCGTCCAGAGGGAATGTTAGCGAAGAAAAATCATCTGCAATAACTGCATGTGACCAGAGCGATGGCTCCTGCCAATACGTTTGTAAAGAAGATGCTTTTTCTAGCAACAACTGACTTTCTGTGTTTACACCTTGCCATTCAATAAAAGGGTGTAGATAACGCTGTGAAAAAATATCAAGGAGCTCAGAAGTTGAAACCTCAATAGTAAGCTCTGAACGATTGGTTAATATCCCATAGACATTCGCTTCATAGTTAAAAAATAATGAAGAAATGAGTGAGTCTGCGTCCATTGCTGCACCATCAGCAGTAAATCCCTGTAACGTAAAATATCCTTCCTGTGCAGCATGAATACGAAGCTGTAATTTTTTTGAAAACGGGGAAGGAGCATTTATAGTCATCATACTAAGTTTCCTTTCTCAATTTCTTCTTGTAATGCACGGAGTCGTTTATACTCTGCACGAATGGTTTGCATATATGTTTCGAAATAAGCAGTTTTACCAGCACGCTTTGCTGCACTGCGCATACTTTTCCAAATTCGTACAGCCTGCTTATAGTTCAGACGAGATTTTTGTGTAATTTCAGCCATGGCATATAGATGATATAAGGGCAATACTGTTGCAGGAGCAACTTGAAGCACATCCTTTAATCCACACATTTCTAAATAGGAAAGGGAGGAGAGGTTTAGCTGATGAAGGGCTGCCCAATCACGATAACGTCCTTTTTTAATAAGGAAGAACGAAAACGGCTGAAGCCCGTAAACACCAAATGCACTATATAATATAGCTTCCTCTTCTTCTGTAAGCTGTATGTCTTCGTATAAAAGCTGGAATTGACGTACGTATTGAGCTCGCTTTACAACTGGCACAGTTTGCTGTAAAAAGACTTCGGTAAATGGTAGCATCGCACGTAAAATAATGGTTTGTGCAAGTGATTCACCAGCACGTTTTGCAAAGGTAGCTAGTTCAAAAAGGTCTTGCATTTGTTGTACATCAATATGAGCAATTCTTTCTTGTATTAAACTTTCTTTTTGTAGCAGTACATAAAATAGCAGTTGTAAGGACTGCAAAGAAATCTCAGATGAAGGATTTTCAAGGTTATTGATAAGTGCTAATTCCTGTTCGCGTCGTGGCTTTTCATAAAAAAGCACTGCCCAAAGCAGCATATAAATTTGTAGTCGCTCCGCAAACAATCCTTGTCGTTCCAATAAAAACTTCCTAACTAATTCCTGAATTGCATCATAGAATGGGTCAGTGGCAAAAAGTCGTGATCGGCCGGTTAGCTCGGTCAAAATACTTTCGAATGATTGGACACTTTGATCAATAAAATATTTCATATAAGGAGAATCCAACGAATGTCCTTTTGTCTCATTTAAATGACGCCATATTGTATTAAAGATCGATAGCTCCATAAAAAGCTTATAAAGTGGCTGCCACTCACGCTCAAACGGCATATGCCGTTGAAGTCGCTCCATTGCATCCGTCCGTATAGCAGAAAGACCATACCCTTCTAAAATACGCCCAGGTGGTAATGAACGTTTCATGACTTCATCAACCATCAATTTCCAACTTTCTGGACTTCGTTCTTCTGCTAATGATTTTAATTGCACTGATTTTTGCGCACGCCAAGCGCTTGACCAATTTTGCACAGAATCGAAATACTGATAGAGGGCAAGCAATGCACCAACTTGATGTCTGCACCATTTTAGCTGAGGACAGTTACAGCTCAACTCCTCTTTGGCAAAATCAATTTCTACAGAAGCAGGTCTGACATCCTGTACGCTTGCATATAATATAGAACTCGCTCCATTAAAACGTTCAAAGACAACTGATTTGTTCCGCACTGAAAAAACAGCACGACGCACTAGCTCTTCGTCTTCAGTAGAGGAAGGATGTAACGCCTGTTCAGCTTCCTGTAATTTGGCAAGGATAAATTCTTGGTGTTCCTTAGCTAATTGGGCAATAGACAATGCCATAACCTCACTCCTTTCAAAATGTATAGCTAGTGGGCATGTAAGTATAAAGAAAAAAAGACTGTCCTTCCATTATACGATTAAAATGCGTCCATGATAAGCCGAATGATTTGAAAGACAAAAATCAAGGAGAAGATAGTTAACAAGATAATTTATTTGTGTTAAAATCTGAATAATCAGATAAATAAGGAGGGATGAAGGATGATGCAAGTTCAATATATGAAGCCATTTTACACGAAGATCACTGGAGATAAACTGCGTCTAGTATTTGCTTATCAATATTTCTCTATATTAAAAGAGAATGAGATTTTCCATTTCATTCCCATTGAAGGTAAAGAGATGATTATCAACTTGAATACACAGCAAATTGAAAATATATCTGAGGTGTTTGTTTTCCAGAAAGGGAATCGTTTTATCCGATTGCCATTATATCAATTATTATTAATTACAAATGTTCATGATCATCTAGCACCGATTCTTGAAAGCGCTACGCCGAAGCCTCAGTTACCACTTGTATCTTCAGTGACTGTTGGCGAAGTAGATCAGCTCATTACAGAATTGGAGCAGAAAAACATTGATTATTTAATCGACCAGGCATTACTAGATCATAATAAAGATCTCTTTTTTGAACTACTACAACAAAAGAACCATCAACTCGGAGGTTTCGAAAATTGAATACACGGTATTTTATGTAAGCACCCTTTCTATTTAAGAGAAGTGGGTGCTTTTATCTTCAGAAAGACTTCCACCTCTGAAGGTGATGAGGTTCCTGCTGAAATAGGGAAACACGGGCTAGGAACTTCAAAACACCTTAGAAACCAACACATGCTGTCGCTACGCTTTCGCCAAAAGCTATCTAGTTGCTGATAGTAAGATTTCGCACAAAAACCACTGTTGCTGTCGCTACGTTAGCGCTACGCTTTCGCACAAAAACCACTGTTGCCCTAAAGCCGGGCACAATTACGCCAAGGTAAAATCGATATGGGTCTAAAGTCGAAATCATAAAAGCGGATGAGAAGCTATTACTATATAGGGCTTACTAAATTAGAAACGATTACCAAAATGAGTTAAAGAGAATGTCACAAAGACCGATATACTTATCAATAGGGGGTGGTGAAATGATGATTGGGAAGTGGTCAGCAACGGGGATGTCCATTTTAAATAATATGAATAGACATTACGGGGCAATGAGTAAGGCAATGCTTCGAATTTCTTCTGGGTATCGTATTAATAGTGCTGCTGATGATCCAGCGGGACTTGCGATTTCTGAAAAAATGCGAGCGCAAATTCGTGGTTTGAACATGTCTGCGAAGAATATTCAGGACGGTATTTCACTTGTTCAAACAGCTGAGGGAGCACTAAATGAAGTACATGATATGGTTCAGCGTATGCGTGAGCTGGCAGTCGAGGCGGCCAACGACACATTAACGGATAGTGATCGGAAGAATCTTGATTTAGAATATCAGGAGTTAAAAAAAGAAATTCAGCGCATCTCGAAGGATACGGAGTTTAATACGAAGACATTGCTAAATGGGGATTATGCTACAAATGGTATTAAAATTCAGGCAGGTGCTAACTCAGGTCAAAGTATCGAGCTGTTTATTAACGATATGGGTGCTGGAGCATTGGGCTTGGACGATAAGTCATCTATTGCAACTCGTGAGGATGCCGATAAAGCTATTTCCTCAATGGACGAGGCTTTAAAGCGTGTATCAAGCGAGCGCTCAAGACTAGGTGCCTATCAAAATCGTCTAGAGCATGCTTATAATGCGAATGTAAACACGGCAGAAAACTTACAAGATGCGGAGTCTCGCATTCGTGATGCAGATATCGCTAAAGAAATGATGAATATGGTGAAGGCACAAATTCTAATGCAGGCAAGTCAATACGTACTAGCGATGCATATGCAGCAGGCTCAATCCATTTTAAAATTGTTAGAATTCCAAAAAAAATGATGAATTTCAATTTTTATTGAAATTCATCATTTTTATTTAACTTCTATGCTTTTGTGAAAGCCTCTAATGCTAGTTTTGCTGTTGTCTCTGCGGCAGCTTGGAACGCTTGGACTTTTTGACGCATGTTTTCTTGGATGGTCGGTAATTGTTCAATTACTTTTACAGTTTGTTCGAACAATAACGTCCCGTCCCAGTTATCTACTTCAACATGTCCAACAATGGGTTGATCCATGATTTCAGCAAATGCATCGATTTTCGGATCGTAAGAAATCGCAATAAATGGGGTAGCGTAGATGGATGAGAAAATTAGTGAATGCAATCTCATCCCAATTAACAATTTAGATTGACCAATTACTGCAATTTTTTCTTCGATCGATAAATCAGCAGGGGCAATGATGCTCTTTTCTTGCATAAGTGCTGCTACTTCTTGTGAAGACTTTGCATCGTGCTCACCGTGCATTGGCAAGAAGACAATTTGTTCACCATGACGTACTAATTGATCGAGGCTGTTCGCTATCTTTTGTTTGTAATCTACTGTTGATGGCCAGTCACGAACACTTATAGCAATATAAGTGTTCGCTGATAAGGACGCATCTGCTAACCAATCAGTATGGAAGGTGCTACCGTTAAGGCCGATAACTGGATCCGGCACTATTAAAGACTCGTTTTTGACACCAATCTCTGTTAAAAGAGATTGTGAGGCTTTATCTCGTACTGTTATTTTTACCTTATTAAAGGCTTTGCGGACAATAAATTTACTTACAGGATGATTGATTGGACCCATACCTTGAGCGTAAACAAATACAGGTTTTTTTAACCATTTTGCTATTTGAATAACGCCCGCATAGTAAGGAATCGTCTTCATTCCTGTTTGATCTTGCATGAGGCTACCGCCACCACTGATGAGCCCATCTGCTGTTTTTAGCACTTGTTTGATTTCGTTCATTTTCCAACGATTCACGGCCTTCACACCATATGTTTTTTCAGTGGCCGCTGGATTATTCGATAATACCGTAATGTCTATATCAGGTTGACATTTTCTTAGAGCTTGGATAATGGAAAGTAGGATCGCATCATCGCCGACATTATCGAATCCGTAGTAGCCAGATAATACAACATGCATTATGACCACCTCGCGACTGCTTTAGAAATAAAACGGTAACCGATCTTGAAGATAAAGATAAATACTAATCCTACGACAAAACCAAGTATAACGCTATAAAGTGTACGTAATGCCGACACTTCAACAGGGATGTGTAAATGTGTAAAAGTATTAACGATAGACAAGAATCCAATAACGCCTGGTACTAGAAGGATGCTGCCCCATTTTCGATTAATGCCCATCACATATAGCGATAAAACAAAGAATGGGAAACCAATTAAAAATTCCTTCGTTCTTGGTCGAACATATAAGATGTTCTCAAGCCATTGTCTAAATGCCAATTCTGCATTACTAACGGAACCAGAGTTACCAGTTCGACTAATATAGAATAAACCTATAGCTGCAACGACCATTACCAGTAAAACATGCCAATATTTTAAATCTTTATTTAATAAAGTAACGGTATTCGAAAGTGTTTTCTTTAGATCTTGATCAACTAGACGGTTAAGTTCTAGTAGCACAAATACTAATACACCTGCGATTGGAACAACATAAACAAGCTTAACACCTTTAAATGCTTCAAAGCCTGTCATAAATGCATTGCCATTTAATAATCCAATGACAATAACGATACCGATGATGCTAATAGCTACTGCTTTTAAATATTGTAGTAAGATCGAAGCAATATTTTTAGAGCCCTTAGCTGCTTTAATGACTGCATACGTTGGGGCCATAACTGCAATAATTAATGCGAATGCTTGTAAGAAAAGTGTACTTTTCAGAAGGAAGTACGCGATGGCTAAAGCACTCATAAATAAAACTGCTGCTATACGAAGTGGCATCCATTTCACTAGTTCTGAGATAAGGAAAGTAAATACGATACCTGCTAATAAGACAAGTGCTGTTACCCATGTTGGGACTGTAACAACATCAAATAGTTTTGGCGTGCCAGACTTGAAATGATTTGGCATTTGTTCTTGAACGCCTGTTAAATATTTAATTGTTTCATCTAAATTTTTCTCAGCATTACCTTTTGTTTTAATATGATAGAAGATAGATCGAATATTTCGCTCTTTCACAGCGCGTGTTGTACGATCAATGCTTGCATTAAGCTTTAACTTTGTTTCTCTGTTTACATTGATGCTGTGCAAGCGGATCATATTATAATCAGTCATTTTGGCAATTTTGTCTTCACCCTTAAGGGGATTGCTTTCAATTGTGTAGAAATAATAGCCTGCATTACTTAGCTGTTCAATGTATGCATCACCTGATTTTTGACCAAATCCGATTGCCTCATCCCCTGAACCAAGTAAACGGCCTGCTGATGCATCTTTTAATTCAAGCAATTGCTTAACGGTCTTATCGTTGGCTGCTTTATTGTCTGCATTTTCTACTTTAAAGATGAGTGACAGATCATGCTTGTTGATCATCTCAACTGCAAGCTTATCGTAACCGATTGGTGTTTTTAAACCATAACGATGGTTTGAGCTCGGAAGATAATAGAAAGACTCATCTCCAATTTGTACTTCTTCTGGCTTGATGCTGTCTTTAATAAGCTGTTGATAGCTTGCGTTTTCAGGAACGCTAATATAGTATCCGCTCTTATTGACATCTATAGCATCTTTATATGGTGTGAAACGTAGTTGTGCCGCTAGATCATTTTCATCGTAAATGGAAATCAGGCTTTGATGTTCCATTTCTTTTAATGTTAAAGGCTCAAGGCTAACTGTTGTAAGCCCTGCATTTTTTAAAGAGGAAAGGATTTTATCCATTGTTAAATCGCTTTCCTTGTTTACTACTTGAATTTCATCATAAGGAATCACTATTTCATAGGCATCATTTGCTTGCTCAGCATTCCACCTCTTCATGATTCCAGGTGAAGACACGACGAGCAATAGGATGACAATTCCCCAAAGCCATTTCTGTTTCGACATAGATTTTCTACCTCTCTTATTTATGACAACCTTTTTCCCGATAATCGGAATTTTCTTTAAATCTTCTTCATGAATGGCATTCATTAGCCATAATAATAGGAAATAAATAACACATCCAATTGCAATTGCAACAGCTAGATAACCCATTGCCCACAGTCTTGACCAGTTTTCAATATCCAACCAAAGTGTAGGTAAACCGACTGCAGCTCCCATTAGGATAGAAGATAGGATGATTTTGATCGTATCTTTCCCCAATACAGTGAAGCGAATTGCACGATAAATAAAAATAGAATTTACAATAAATAAAACAAAGTAAACAAATAGTGTTGCATAGGCAGCCCCATCTAATCCGAACGCTTGGATAAAGAAGATGTTTGAAAATACCTTTAGTACAACGCCACTAATAATGATGATGGCTCCTGTTTTGGCAGCATTCATCCCTTGTAAAATACCTGTACCAAGTAGTGTCAGAGATGTAAATACAGAGCTAAGGTTAATAATCGCTAACATTAAGCTTCCCTCTAAGTCTGTGAAAAGAGCGAGGTTTAAAGGTAAGGTTAATGCTAACAACCCTAAAGCAGCTGGCCAGGAAATAAGATGTGTAATACGGTGTGTTCGCTCAATGATCCCTCGTGTTTCATCTAATTTACGTTCGGCTAGCTTTGTCGTAATTAGTGGAACAAGCGGTAATATGATAGAGGAAGCAAAAACAGTTGTAATTTGAACAAGCGTTAAGCCTCGACCATAAATCCCGTAAAGGAAACTAATTTCACTTGAGTCAGCACCAGCACTTCTTAAGCCGTACGTTACTGTAAAGGAGTCAACAAAGTTAAAGAGTGCCATTGTGACAGAACCGATGGCAATCGGAATCGATATTTTTAAAATTGTCTTACCCCAGAGTGAGAAATCGTTAAATTTATATTTCTCCTTGCTCGTTACTTTTACAGATGAACGGAAATATTTAAAGCGTAAATAGAAGAGTGATGCAGCAGCCCCAATGACAGAGCCTGCCATAATACCCCCGGCGACAATGTCGTTGGAATAATCCATTGCAACTAGGAAATAGGCAACAATTAAAATTAGAGCAACACGCACTAACTGTTCAATTACCTGAGAAATCGCAGTCGGACGCATATCCCCATAACCTTGGAAAAATCCTCGATAGACGGCCATATAAGGAGCAACGAGCAATGTAAGAGCAACAACAATTAACGCAATTTTCGTTGACGGGCCCCCTAAAGCATTTGCGATTTCAGTTGAAAAGCCATAAATGATAGCAAAACTTAAGACGCCAAAGCATAGTGCTAGGATGCTTGCTGTAACATAAATTTTCTTCACTTGATCTGTTTCTTTTTTTGCATTGGCCTCCGCAATAAGCTTCGAAATGGCAATAGGGATTCCAGCAACCGATAAATAGAGTGCCACCATATAAACGGGATACACTAAACTGAATATACCAAGAACCTCATCGCCCGCTATATTTTGTAGCGGAATTCTGAAAATACTACCGATGACTTTAGAAAGTAGCATAGCAACTGTTAGGACAAGAGTACTTTTGACAAATGTGGACTGACTCATTTTGGTGCTCCCTGACCTTTAAATTTCAATGCGAAAACTTTTAAAGCAAATCGAGGAAGGACAAGCATTCTTCCAAAACGACTTGGCTGACGAAGCAGTCGGTAGAGCCATTCGAGATTTAATTTTTGCCAAATCATAGGAGCACGTTTGACTGTTCCTGCAATGACATCAAAGGAACCACCAACACCCATAAATACACCTTTGCTAAATTGACCTGAATTTTCAGTGATCCATTTTTCTTGTCTTGGCACACCTAATGCAACAAATACAAGGTCAGGCTGTAACGCAGCAATTTCATTTGCAATATCATTTTTGTTCCAATCAAAAAATCCATCATGATAGCCTACTACGTCAACATTTGGATACGTTTGATTAATATTTTTTACAGTCTTTTCGAGCGTTTCATTTTGCGCGCCTAACAGATAAATCTTAAAGCGCTTTGTATTGCCGACTTCTAAAAGTCGTACCATCGTGTCGTAACCCGTAACACGCTCAGGAAGCGGATCACCAAGTATTTGTGCAGCTTTCACAACGCCAATACCATCTGCACAAATGTAAGTAGCTTGCTTCAGATAATTCATGACAGTAGGATTTTCATTTGCCTGCATCACGACTTCGGGATTTGCTGTAATAACGAATGTCTTTTCTTCATGTTCAATACGATTAACGAGTAAATCAACAAACTCTTGTTGTTTACTATGTAAAAAGGGTACGCCCATAATCGTTACATGCTTCATATAGTGTTCAAACCTTTCTTTTACCTTTTTTACTGCAATCTATCATACCACAAAAGCAATATTGACAGGAAATTTTCGGTGATTGATGGGCATTGCGTCAGGAGAATAATATTGAGGGAGTTGTGAAGAGAAAGGGAAGGGAAAGTTGCTATGGCATATTAGGCTTATCACTAAAAATGAGGGTTGATTTCCGTTCCGACTGATCGCTTTGTTGCTGCCGCTTCGCTTTCGCACAGTTAAAACATTTGCCGCTGCCGCTTCGCTTTCGCGCAGAGCAGAGCTTCCTGGGCACGTCCGATGAGCCGCTTCCTTCACTCCGTTCAGTCCAGAGTCTCGGGCCAACAGATGTTTTTTGCGCGAAAGCGAAGCGGCAGCAGAGGGTTTTGGTTTTGTTTGTGCGAAAGCGCAGCGATAGCAACAGCACCGATGTTGGTCACGAAGGCGTTATCACAGGATGTGATGGTTTTAGCCTTCGTTCCTCTAAAGCTGATCCCCAAGGAGTCGACCAGTCTCCACTCCAATCAACTTTTTGCACAGCGCGTATATTTCCAATTGTATGTTCAATTTTACAGTGATGTATCTATTAAAATACCTTTCAAAAGACGGTGAAAGTAATAAGATGATATGGTAATATAATCCTTAAAATATGAGTTTCTTCTATTATATATAGCATATAAATATTATAAAGTAATAAGCGTATCATCATGGGGGAATTCAAAAAATTTTAAAGGTTTTAATAATTAAAAGTACATAAAGAAAGAGTGCGAATCATTTTGATTCGCACTCTCCTGTTTTATAAACTTATTTTGAATCAAGTGACTTATTATTCACAATATAATCACCAAAAACCCATCCTGTTTTACCATTATAAATCACCTTATACCAGTTACCGTTTTTTACAAAATCGCCATTAGCATCTACAACACCGATGATAAAGCTCTTTGGTTTTATAGTACCTAAAATGGTAGACGTAGTAGATGGTTCGCTTCTTACATTTAGCGTGATGTTCATATCGACAATCTGCAATCCATTTTTCAGACTTACATAATCTTTAAATAGCCAACCTTCTTGTCCATTCACTTTAACTTTGTACCAACCGCCATTTTCACCGAGCACAGTGAACGATGTATCCTTTGGTAATTTCGTGATGATCGAAGAAGCATCCGTTGTATTCGGATAAGTTCTCATATTTAAGTCGTCAACCGTAGCCTGTCCAGTAGCCTCAGCTAAAGCTGTATCTACCGCATATTGCTTGGCAGGAGTAGGTAACGAAGTAGGGGAAGACTGGTTTTGATAAACAGGAACGTCAAATACTAAGTTAGTTGTAGTATTGGCACCCGTTAATTCATACATGTCATAAATCTTTTGCGCTTGGAGCACGGCCCACATAACATGTGTTGCATACTGATGGACCGTTGGGCTTTCAGGATTCCAGCGCATTTTATACAATGTGTCCTGCCCTTTACTAATATATTGATCTTTCACAAATTGTGCCCCGCCAATAATCGCATCCTTGATCGTGAACCATCCATCTGTATAAGCTCGTTCAGCCCCAAATTTATTGGCGTTTGCATCAATAGCGCCAATGCCATATACATTGTACGTTGTCTTAATAGCAGTCAGGCTATTTCGATTTTCAGTCGTGACCATTACTGCTTTACCGTCTTTATCAAGACCAACTTCAATACCTTTTGCTAGTGCTGAAGCGCCATTGCCTGTTTCATGCAATGCATGTGATAACAAATAGATGGCATTGACATTGTGATCAACACCGGCCTGAATAAAGGCGTCTGCTGAATCAACTAAACTTCCTTTATTAGAAAGAACTTTTTCGTTGATTGTTTTTGCATTTAGATTCGTAACAGCCGTCGATAATTTTAAGAATTGATAAAAGGACGGACTATCTTGAATAAAACTTTTAGGGTGTACATAGTATGACACTAGTGCCTCGCTAGCTGTGAAAACGCCAGCACCATCTACTTTTGGATTATTGCTTGCCTGTTTACTCACCACAGCCTTGTAGTCCTGTGAATAGTTAGTAGTAGTATATTGCTTGCCACCAACTTCAGGTGCCTTTAAATGTATCAATCGATAGAGTACAGTAGCTGACTCAGCACGTGTTGCTTGGGCAAGTGGCGCAAATGTATTGTTCGGCTTACCAACAATCAGCCCTAACGACACGACTTCTTGTACATCGGCATAGGCCCATTTAGCGATACTAGTATTGTCAGTAAACTTAAGCGAGGAGGAAGTCGTCTTGATGTTTTTGTAATCGAGAGCTCTTTTTAGCATGGAAGCCATTTGCTGACGATCAATTTTATCATTTGGATTAAACGTTCCATCTGCATTGCCTTTGACTAATTGATAGTGACTCGCTTGCTTTATGACACCATAATACCAATCTCCTTCACGTACATCCGAGAAGTTCGGTTTCGTAGATACTTCTGGTAAGTTAAGTGCTCTTACGAGAAATGCGGTGAATTCAGCACGAGTGACGGAATCGTTCGGGCGATAATTGCCTGAATCATCACCTTTCATTAAATCGTGTGTAATAAGATAGTTCATTTCATGGTAGGCCCAGTGCTTAGAAATATCTTCTGCTGCTACATTTGTAGGTGCGAAGTAGAACATCGCAATAAGCATGGCCCCGAAAATCGAGAGTTTACCTTTCATTCTTTAAGCCCCTTTCAATAGTTGATAAGATCCTATCAAACTATTAAAAGTGTAGCATAAAAATAGGGAGTCTATTGTTACAACATGGGAACAGGTCCATTTTTACCGTAATAAAAATGAAGGAAAATACATTCCTCCTTTGGAAATCGCGTTATATATTTCTGTTTCTTTACAATTATGACTATTTATTTACGGAAGTCTTTAATATTTGACAATTTCGTATCTATTCCAGAAAATGCTTGGATAATGTTGAGAGTCAGGTATAATAGGTAATGGTTCTATATGTTACCAACCTGAATAAGGTAAAAATATTGGTTTATAGTGGATACCATAATATAACCGGTAATAAAATCTTCTATATCTAAATTTATGTCATAATGCTTGAATTTAGAGAAAGATAGTGTTATATTATTGTGGAAAGTGAATAAATTTACTAGAATGGTATTCTGATACTGTTTTTCTGGTGAATTTTACTAAAAAAATTTGCTTAGGTTTTTTTTATTATTCAAGGAAGCTATAATACATACATTTAGGCAAAGCAGTACTATAGTTTTCGTTAGGATAATACCAATTTAAAGGAAATGTTAGGGAGGAATACAATAATGGCAAAGCAAAACAAAGGCCGTAAGTTTTTCGCGGCATCAGCAACAGCAGCACTTGTTGCATCAGCAATCGTTCCTGTAGCATCAGCTGCAGAATCAACTACAACAATCAAGGACTTCGACAAGGTAGCACCTTACGCTAAAGAAGCAGTTCAAGCTTTAGTTGACGCTGGTATCATCACAGGGGATGAAAAAGGAAACTTCAACCCAACTAAATCAATTACTCGTGCTGAAGCAGCTCAAATCTTCACTGGCGCTTTTGAATTAGAAGCTGAAGGTACTGTAGATTTCAAAGACGTTAAAAAAGACGCTTGGTACTATGATGCAATCGCAGCTACTGTAGAAAACGGAATTTTTGAAGGTGTAAGTGCAACTGAATTCGCACCAGCTAAAAACTTAACTCGTTCAGAAGCAGCTAAAATTCTTGTAGAAGCTTTCGAATTAGAAGGTGAAGCAGATCTTAAAGATTTCGCTGACGCTTCAACTGTTAAACCATGGGCTAAATCTTACCTAGAAGTTGCTGTTGCAAACGACATCATCAAAGGTACTGAAGTAAATGGTAAAACAAACCTTAACCCAAATGCTTCAATCACTCGTCAAGAATTTGCAGTAGTATTCTCTCGTGCTCTTGACCTTGAAGTAGATGACGCTGTAAAAGTTGATAAAGTTGAAGTAGTTGATGCTAAAACTTTAAACGTAACTTTAACAGATGGTACTAAAGAAACTATCACTTTAGAAAAAGCTTTAGAGCCTAACAAAGAAACTGAAGTTACTTTCAAAATCAAAGATGTAGAATACAAAGCAAAAGTTACTTACGTTGTAACTACAGCTACAGCTGTTAAATCTGTATCTGCAACTAACCTTAAACAAGTAGTAGTAGAATTTGACGGTAAAGTTGATCCTGCTACAGCTGCTGAAGAAGGCAACTATGCTATTACTGGTACTAACGATCCTGTAGTTGATACTGCAGTTGTTGCTGAAGATGGTCGCTCTGTAACGTTAACTCTTAAAGACAAGTTTGAGAACCAATCTGAATATAAATTAACTCTTAACAACATTAAAGCTGGCGATAAAGTTTTAAATGAAAAAGATTTAAAATTCAAGCCTCTTGACAATACAGTACCAACTGTAGCTAAAGTAGAAGCTTTAGGTAACAAAACTGTTCGCGTACACTTCAGCGAGCCAGTTAAAGCTGCTCAAACATCACACTTCCAAATTGATGGTAAAGTAGTTGTTGGTTCAATCCAAACTAACTTAAACACTGTAATCATTAAATTATCTTCTGCTTTAACAGATGGAGAACACACTCTAACTGCTGAAGGTACTGAAGATTTCAATAACTTCAAAACAGTGAAAGCTGACACTAAATTCAATGTTGTTGAAGATAAAACTGCTCCAACTGTATCAGTTGTAAGTGCTTCTTTTGAGAAAGTAGTTCTTAAATTCTCTGAGCCAGTTGAACAAGTATTTGCTTCTAACATCTACTGGATGCAAGGTGGAACTAAAAAGCAAGCTTCTTCTATAAAACAACTTGCTGATGATAAATATGAATTAACATTTAATAATGACAATAAACTTGTTTACACAACAGATTTATTTGTTACTAACGTAAAAGACTACTCTGGTAACGTTATTGATAAAGATACAAAAGTTCAAGTAACACCTGTAATCGATCAAACTCGTCCAGAAGTAATTAGCTCTACATTTGTTAAAGATTCTAACAACAAACAAATCACTATCAAATTTACAAAATCATTAGATACAGATACAGCTAAAAAAGCTGCTAACTATGTAATTAAAGATAAAGATGGTAAAGTACAACCAATCTCTACTACTGTTAATGTATCTAAAGATAAAGAAGTAACAATTACATTACTTGGTACACTTAAAGATAATACTGATTACACATTAAGTGTAAATGGTGTAGCTGATAACACTACATTGAAAAATGTAATGCTTCCATACACTACAACTTTATCTGTAAAAGATGTAACAGCTCCTAAATTACTATCTGTTACTCGTTTAAACGAAAAACAACTTTATGTTGCGTTTGATGAAGCAATGGCTACAAGTGGAGACGGTAACATCGTTGATGTTGAGAAATATACTGTAACTGGTCCAGATAATAAAAAGTTAACAATTGCATCATTTAGTGTGACTCAAGATTCAAAAGGAGTTATTCTTAACTTCAGTAATCCAATTCCAGATGTTACAAACCCTCTTAACCCTAACTACAAAGTAAAAGTACAACTAGTTAAAGATTTAGCTGGAAATTACTTAGAGGGATTACACGCAGAACAAGTTGTTGATACACAAAAGACAACTACTATTGAATCAGTTAAAGCTACTGCAAAAAATAAAGTAGAAGTAGAATTCAAAAACCCAATTCAATCATTAGTTCAAGGTGATTTCACAATTACTGGTTCTGAAATTGCTCATAATGAAATTTCTACTGACGGTAAAACAGTAACTTTCACATTAAAAACAGATTTAAAAGAAGATGCTAAGGATGTTAACTTAACTGTTAAACCATCTCCATCAACTCTTGATGTATTAGGTAAAACTATCGCAAGTGGAGTAACAGCTGTCGCTGACAAAATCGCACCTACTGTTGATACTGAAAAGAATATAGTTGCTGTTCAAGGCACAGACAATAAAATTCAAATCACTTTCAATGAAGCTGTTAAACTAGATGGTAAACCTGAGTCAGATTTCATTGTGAAAAATGCTCTGAAATCATCAAATAATACAGTAAAAGTAGATAAAGTAGAATTAAAAGATGCTACAACTAATGCTAAGGGTGATGAAGTTAGTACAACTATTATCTTAACTCTTGCTGAAGGTTTAACTTCTGCTACAGTTGAAGTTAATGATGCACGTTTCATTGAAGATGCAGCAGGTAATGTCATTGCTAAAATTGCTCCAACTTCTGTAGAAATGGATACACAAGGTGCAGCAGATGCGCTTAAAGGTGCAAAAGCAGCTTTAAACACTGCAATTGATGCTGCAGTAGCAAAAGTTGGTACTGATGGTACAGCAGCTGGTAATAAAATCGTAGGATCTACTGCTACTTTCGAATCAGCTATTAAAGCTGCAAAAGATGTTGTAGGTAAAGCAGATGCTAAATTACAAGAATTAAAAGATGCAAAAACAACTTTAGATAATGCTGTTACAGCTTATGAAGCTGCTACAGTTGCAGATATTACAGGAGATTTAAAAGTGCCAACTCCAGCATTAACATTGGCTACTCCAGGGACTACAGATAAAGGTACTATTACAGGTATCGCAGCTGACACTGGTGAAACATTAAACGTAACATCTTCAAGTGCAAATGTTGTAGTTGATGCTGCAACAGGTTTAGCTGTTACTGGTAAAGTTGCTGGTGATGCTGACATCACAGTACAAGTGTTAAAAGATGGTAAAGTAATTAAAACAGGTACTGTAAAAGTTACTGTTACTGCTAACTAAACATTACTCTATTAGCTGATTGATTCAGTGAAATGAGTTGAACTGAAAACCCCGTGTCTTGTATTATGCAAGACACGGGGTTTCTTTCTATCTGGCTACTTTCAATTGATAGGTGAAAGTTCTATTCTTGTAAAGCAGTTAATCTACTAGTACCTATTCCTCCTGCAATCAATGCTGCACTGAATCAGAAAAAGGGATGAAGTCTGATGAAATAGTACTCGGTGATACCGGGGCGGGAACTTTAAAAGGTTTCTATGGTAAAGTAGATGAATCCATGTAGGCGGGGTAAGTTAGTATATAGTGTAAAATTAAGCTAGAAAGCTCATTATAAATCCTTTAGACTTACTGCTTTAGTGGTTCGAAGAATTGACTGTTAAATTGGCCTTTCTTATACCTGGATAGTGGGAAACCTAAGAAAATAAAAAGAGAGATGGTAGTGGTTTCACAGTAGTGCGAATGACTTCTTTAATTTCTGGTCATTCCCTTTGGGAAATTGAGTGATGCATTCGGGTATTTGGTTTGAGTGACTAACTCAGATGTTGAGAGAGAGGGATTAGATTAATGGTAGTAACCCATAGAAAACCTTGATTGGCTAATGGCCTTTCAAAGTTTCTTTTTTTGATGAGCTATCTATTGCCCAATAACTCCTTTCTATAAAGAAAATAAGGATAATCATTGTAATCCTAATACGATGTTAATCAAATAATATAGTACGTACAACAACTTTGTTTTTGGACTTAGCCTGATACAGCTTAGGTAGTCAACGTATATTTTATGATAGAAAATATCAATAATATAAATAGAGTTAGGAGAAGTAGGTTCCACAGAATTCTCGTATGACTTAGTAGGTAATCTTCTATCAGATTGGGAAGTAGCGCAGTATATACAGAATGTTTTTCCACATCAGATAAAATAGCCTGATAGCAACATTGAAAGGGGTTAAATCTCGAAAAAGTTACGAGGTGTAAGTTTAAAATAACGCAAATTGAATACTTACATTTGATTTCTTGTAAGCACTTTTTAATTCTATTTTCAGGACAGTGCATTGAGGATACCAATTCTTTATTACTCCAAAATCATTTTGTTCAATTATACAACGAAGGTAAAGGAAGAAATTGACTAAATCTCTTAAAGTCTTATCGTATTAACGATAAATAACAGACATAATCTCCTCGTCTATTTCATCAACAAATTCAACTACTTGTTCATCTTCAAGGTTTTCCACAATCTTATCTTCCACTATCGAAGAACACCTCCTCTTATAAAGATTCGACCTATTTTTCTTTTATCTCATGAGAATGCTTTTATAATTGTTCCATCAATAGCTCAGTTTTGTAATGAAATAAGCTTTTTAAATCTTGTTTTTATTTTTAAGCATATATATAGATATGCATATTGATTATATTTTGAGTGAATATTTAAACTTTTCCTTTTATATAACTATCACATTTTAATTTATAGGTTTAAAAAATATAAATTTGGTAAATAACTATACTAATTTATTAACCTGAAAGGAGTTTAAAGACTAAAAGTGACACAGAAATACTGGGAAAGCACTCGAGAAGATATCCTGATATTAACAAGAAAAGTTATAAATGAATATTTATTGAGTTTAAAGTTGACTAATAAGGCAGAAGCCACTATTACAAAATATCGATGGATACTAGAGAGATTCTTTTCGGAGTGTTTAATTTCTTTAGAAGAATTAACATCGGAGGATGTACTTACATGGTTGAATAAGTTTTCAGCTGGCAAAAATACGAAAACATTAAATCTCTTTTTATCAACTCTTTCTTCATTTTTTCGATTTTGTCTAGAGGAAGAGTATTTAGAAAACATGGTAATGAAAACAAGGTGGAGACTTAAATTACCTCAAGGATTACCAAACTATTTAACTGAGCAAGAATATGCTCAGGTGAAATTGGCCGCAGAAAAATTGCCTCTTCGTGATCGAGCGTTAGTTCTTTTTCTATTTTCTTCAGGATGTAGGAGGGCAGAAGTCGCGAAACTATGCATTGAAAATGTTAATTTGGATAGCAGAACAGCTGAAATACTAGGAAAAGGGAATAAATATAGACCAACACATTTTTCAGTGGAATGTGCCATTGTTTTAAAAGAGTATTTACTAACTAGAACATATGAAAAAAGATCCTTTATTTTAAATTTGGTAATCAGCTTAAATCGAAATGGATCTATAATGTTGTTAAAAAGCTAGAGAAAATGGCAGCCTAAGAATGCCTAATATTAAAAAAAAGCCTCTATCAGTCCAAGTAAGAACTAATAGAGGCACTAGCTAAGAAGTAAAGCCGATACTACAACCTGAATACCGATTAAGATAAATCATCATCGGTTTCCTGAATCTTGAAGTTCTAAAATAAAAAGAGAGTAAGGAACTGCCCATCTTCAGCAAGGACTAGGCAAAGATTAGCGATTTCATGGGTACAGTAAATTTTATAAGGAACAATACCATAGTCCAAAACTATCGTGTTTTGCAACAGTGTTGTTAGAGTATGTTTATTTGTATTATAGAAACTCCTGAAAATCAAATCATAAGCCATTTTCATTCATTTTAAGAATTTACGGTTTATGTTTATTTTCGTGGGTATCATTTTACATGATTTTTATTGATGATTTCCTGTACTGTAGTTTTAATATGGCGATCATATTTTATATCTTTAAAAGTACCAGTGTAAGTCTTTTTATGAGAGCCGGTTTTTATATCGAATAGTCCGATAGTATATTCACCTGAAGCCTTACCATTAGCAATAGTTCCATCTAAAGTCATATAGGCATCGTGCGCAGTAGCAAATCCTGTACCACCGTTTGATACTCGAACGGTATGCTCAGAAAAGAAGTCTCGAGTATTATCTAGGTATGAATTAAAGACAACATCACTTACAAGTTCCTTTGAGGAATTGGGTTGATCGACTTCTTGATAATAACGGTCTTCCGAAATAACTTCTAAATTAAGAGTTTGTAGATTCACAAAATAGTATCTTTCTGCAAAATCATATGTTGTAATAGAAACTGTTTTCGTTTGATTATTCCAATCAACCTTTGCACCAAGTGCTTCACTAATAAAACGAAGAGGTACTAGGGTTCTACCATTAATAATCTGAGGAGCAACGTCTAAAGCAATCTTTTGCCCATTAACAGTGGCAGTTTTGCTACCAATTACTAAACCAATTTTTTTTGTACCTCGGACAGCTGTAATCGACTTTGTTTTTGCATTCCATTGTACTGTTGATTCTAATTCCTCGAAAATTGTTCGCATTGGTACTAAAGTTCGTCCATTAACAGATACTGCACCTTGGTCAAATTGTATAATATCACCATCAATTTCTACTTTAATAGCAGTTGCAGCCTCTGCAGAAGGGGCAAATGAGAAACTAATTAAACATAAAATAAGTGCTAGAGTTAGTCTAGATGTAATTTTTTTGATCACTTTAAATCTCCTTTAATCCTAATTAAATTGGGTAAATAATAGATTGATTGTCAGCTAATAATGCTGATTTAAACCGACCGACCCTATCCCTTCTATCTTTGTAGGGTGTGAGCTTGTTTGAAAGGGGTGGTTTAATGAAGGACTTTTGATAGTCAGTTTTGAGGTGACTTGAAGCCTAATTCTACTGCTGGTTGTTGGTGCTTTTACTTGACTTTGACAAGTAAGTGGGTTCTTTGCGGTTCCTTAACGCCTTGCAATTATTTCTTCTAATTCTTCATTTATGTATCTAACCTTCCACTAACGTTTATTGTATTTATTATATAAGTGTTCCTCAAGGATAAGTATTTTCCTGCGTTAGCACGATTTACCTATATGGTGCTGTAAGAAGCACTTTTACCCTAAATCGTTTGTGATGTGCGTATTATATTGGTATTAATATCGAAGAAGGATGGTCTATTTGTTTATTTGC
The DNA here is from genome assembly GCF_042674095.1 of Lysinibacillus sp. NPDC056959. Taxonomy (NCBI): domain Bacteria; kingdom Bacillati; phylum Bacillota; class Bacilli; order Caryophanales; family Bacillaceae; genus Lysinibacillus; species Lysinibacillus sp. NPDC056959. The sequence goes on from NZ_JBHURE010000011.1 coordinate 104,676, forward strand.
TAAGTAGACAGTATTTATATTTATCGCTGATACGATAAATAAACCGTAAAAAACTGCTAAGGCAAAAAACAAATATACTGGTAATTCAGTAACTGTATACTATAAAAATAAAGATCATTATGTAGCAGTAGATAATGGTACCGGGGAAGTAATAAAAGTTTCGAATTTAAATGATTCCAATTGGAAGTTTGATCCTAATTATTCAAAGTAAAAGGTGATGGTATGATAATAAAAAAAGAAGGTAAGATTAATGAAATAATCTATGAATGGATTTCTTTTTTGCTCATCACTAAAAGATAGAAATGATATATATTCAAACGCATGCTATGTAAGTAAGTTGATTGTAGTGGAGACTGGGCGACTCCTCGGGGATCAGCGTCACAGATGAGACCCTGCAGCGAAGCGAAGCGGCTCATCAGACGCCCCCAGGAAGCTCTGCTCTGCGCGAAAGCGAAGCGTCAGCGGCAAAGCGCCCAGTCGGAACGAAAATCAACCACACGTTATGCTGAAGTGCTAAATTTCTTGAAAGCCAGTTTCTATGATTCCCCTTAATGATTCGTTCTTTTAGGTGAAAACTATAAGTAGAATGAACACACTTAAGAGATAAATAGAAGAAGTTCATAGGGGTTTGGAAAACCCTTAAATCTCCGTGAAGCTTTTGCAGGAATGTTGCTTAGGCTAACAGTACCTATTTCTACTTTTTTCGATATTAATGCCACATATTGGGCTTTTTTCGTGTTAATATGGTAAATAGTAGTTAGTAAATTTATGTAGAAAAAAGGAGATAGGAATGTTTAACAAATTAAAGGCTTTATGTATGGTGGCAGCTCTTGTTTTTGCTTTCGTATTGTCTGGACAAACTTCTGCGTCAGCTGCTACTGACAAAGGAATTCAGATACGAAATAATGTTACGATTAATATCGATGGAGAAACGATTCAAATCAATGATCCTATTTTAGATAAAGGGGATCACCTTCTTTTACCTATGAGAGCTTTGTATGAGGCGATTGGTGCAAGTGTTGAATGGAACAAGGAAACACTTACTGCATCAGCTAATCGAAATGGCAAAGTTATTGATTTAACAATTGATGCTATGACAGCCTTAGTAGATGGACAAGAGGTTGCAATGGATGTTGCGCCAATCATGTATAAGGATAGAATATATATGCCATTACGCTTTGTTACTGAAAACTTAGATGGAAATGTCGGCTGGGACCCTTCTACGCAAACTGTTGATATTTTATTAGATGGTTCTTCAGAGAAACCTCAAGAAGATCCATATATCTTACATGTAAATAATAAGCGTATTGTAATGGATGATCCAATTGTTACGAAAGGATCTAGAACCTATATTCCAGCGGATTATTTATCCGATTATTTAGATGATTCAGCAGGTAATTGGCTACCAGATAAATCATTTGAATTACAAATTTCTGGTATGAGCCTTGTCTTCAAGGAAGGTAGTAATAACGTTTTAATCAACAATGAATCTGTAACAATAGAAGAACAGCCATTTATTCAAAAAGGTAAAATGTACGTTCCTATTACTTTTGTTGTCAATACATTGGGAGGAAACCTACGTTATATTAGCGAAAAAAGAGAAATGTATATTTATGTTTATCGCTATATGTATACAAGTGAGTTTCTAGAAAAATCTTTTGGTACTACATCATATCCTCAACCTGTTCCTTCTGCTCGTTTCGAAGGAGATCGTGATTTGATGGTCAGTGATAATCCAGAAAATTTAACCCACGCTTTATTACCTAAATCAAATTCTACGCTTGCACAATATCAAGTTAAATCCACTTCAGCTACAAACAAGCATCGAGTGTTTGGCTGGCATTTAAATAAGCTTGGAGCGGCAGTAAAGATTGGTATTACGATTGAAAATACTTCAAGCTCTGAAAGTATTAAGGTCAGCAGTTCTAAAGGGATTACTCAAATGACTGGGAATGACTGGTTTGGTCATGATATTGGTTTAACGCTTGCTGATGCGACGTTAAACGGAAAGCTTAAAAAATCTGATAGTACAGGTATTGTTATCGCACCAGGAGAAACAAAGGTGATTGAAACGTACGAGTTGTTCAGTGATTATGTCATCGGATTTTTACAGGACATAGATATTCAAGCTGTTAATGGTGGAAGTACGGATTATATGATTCGAACAGTATTAACGAAGAGTAGTAGTGATTTAACAAAGATCAAAACGGACGCGGTGGCAATTGATGAATACGCGATGCATCCACGAGGTGCTTGGCCAAGTGCTACTATTCAAGCAGATCTTCCAGCATATACAGTAGATTCGCCAGAGGTAGGTTATAACGTTTCAAATGGACGAACAGATCATTTGCAAACGGCAGAAAATTCACTGTCACAAATCAATGGTGCAGTGGGGAATCCTGGTCACTTCGGTATGAACTATAAGGTAATGATTCCACTTGTAAATGATTCAGGAAAGACAAAAACGATCAAGGTTAAGTTAACTGGTCGAGGTGGCTTATATAGTGGTGCAGTGAAGTTCAATGGCAAAGTGTACTTAGTGCCTTCGTTGCGATCTAGCTCAGAATATGTTGAATTTGAATACAAGATGAAGGGTTCATCAGATAAGCTTGAGTTAGAACTTATTCATGCAGGCGGAGCAAATCTTCCAGTAGCCATTTATGTAGAAACAAAATAATAAAGTCCCTGGCACGAATGTTTTTCATAACATGACTTCGTGCCATACTTTTTAATTCGAAATGAAGAATTTAAGAAAACTAGTAACAACTGCTGTCATATAAAAAGTCTTTTCTAACATCTCCGAAACAAGCGAATATATTGGGCGAGAACCAATCGTGACGTAATGATTTCACCAATAAAGCTTTTCTCCAAATAATTTAAACTCCGTAATGTTCGTATTCCATTTTTCGTTTGGTGCATTTGCTTTAAATGGGCGATCTAAATGATTCGGTGCGATTTTATCAACTGTTCCTTTACAAGATGATTGATTGTTAATATTATGTTTATTTCCCTATATATAGTTATACCTGTAAGAAAAGAATTAATAGACATTTAAGAGATTGAAAGAAGAAGTTCATAGGTGTTGGAAAATCCTAAGATTTCCATGCATCTTTTGCATGAATAGATTTTAGGTTCCAGTACCCAATTCGACTTTTTTCGATTTAAGTACCACTTTTTGGACTTTTTTCATGTTAAGATACCCTATAGATTAATTATGGAAAAAGGTGTTTAAGATGTTTAGTAAATTTAAGGCTTCATGTATGATTACCGCAGTTGCTTTGGCTACGATATTACCTGGACAAGCCTCTGCATCAGCAGCTAGTGACAAGATTCATATAAAGAATAATGTTTCTATTCAGATCAATGGTGAGACGCTCAAAGTGAATGATCCGGTTTTAAATAAATCCGATTATATATTTTTACCTATGAGAGCTTTGTATGAGGCGGTTGGTGCCAGTGTGGACTGGAAGAAAGAAACACTTACTGCGTCAGCTATTCGAGATGGCAAGTCGGTTAATTTAACAGTAAATTCAAAGACTGCCTTAGTGGATGGACAAAAGGTGCCAATGGTTGTTGCACCATTTATGTATAAGGATCGCACTTATATGCCATTGCGTTTCGTTAGTGAAAATTTTGGTGGTAACGTGAACTGGAATCCTACTACACAAACTGTTGATATTTCCTTATCAGATGAGACTCAAGGGAACCCATATTTTTTACATATTAATAATGAACGTATTGTGATGGATGATCCAATTATCGTAAAGCAATCGAGATCCTATATTCCGGCTAATTATATATATGATAACTTAGAAGATTCTTCTGGCACATTGTTACCAGATAAATCGTTTGAATTGCAAATTGCGGGAATGAGCTTTCTTTTCAAGGAAAATAGTAACCAAGTTCTAGTAAATGATGAAGTTGTGACAATAGAAGAAAAACCATTTATGCAAAATGGAAAAATGTATGTTCCCGTTAGTTTTATTGTCAACACATTAGGTGGGAATTTACGTTATATTGAAAATAAAAGAGAGTTATACCTTTATGTCTATCAATATATGTATACAAGCTCCTTCCTTGAAAAATCTTATGGTGCTACAGCAAAGCCTATAAATGTGCCTTCTGCTCGTTTAGAAGGAGATCGTGATTTATTGATAAGTGATAATCCAGAAACGTTAACGAGCAAGCTGATTCCTAACTCTAATGCTACACTTTCCCAATATCAAGTGAAAGCAACAGCAGCTACAAAGAAACATCGAGTATTTGGCTGGCATTACAATACGTTAGGGACAGATGTACAAATCGGTATTACAGTTCAAAATACTTCTAGTACTGAAAGCATCGAAGTAATCGACTCCAAAGGGACTAGCCAACAATCGGGGAATAGCTGGGTTGGCCATGATATTGGGTTAACCATTGCTGATGCAACGTTTAATAATAAGTTTAAAAAATCTAGCAGTAAAGGGATTGTCATCGCACCAGGAGAAACAAAGGTAATCGAATCATATGGTTTGCTCCGCGATTATATCATTGGATTTTTACATGAGCTAGATATTCAAGCTGTCAATGGTGGGACTCCAGAGTATACGATTCGCACAGTATTAACAAAGAATAATAGTAATTTAACAAGCATTTTATCAGATCCTGTTCCGATTGATGTATCTGCGATGCACCCACGAGGTGCCTGGACGAGCTCTTCTATTCAAGCAGCTCTGCCTACTTATACAGTAGATTCACCAGAAGTAGGCTATAGCATTTCAAATGATCGAACAGACAATTTGCTAACAGCACAAAATTCACTTTCACAAATCAATGGTGCAATAGGGAATCCAGGTCATTTCGGAATGAACTATAAAGTGTCGATTCCACTTGTGAATCAAACTGGACAGACAAAAACGATCAAGCTTAAATTAGCTGGTCGAGGTGGTATCTATAGTGGTGCAGTAAAGGTCAATGGCAAAGTGTATCTAGTGCCTACATTGAGAGTAGGTACAGAATATGTTGAATTGCCAGATTACAAGATGAAGGATTCATCAGAAACGATTGAGTTAGAATTCATGCATGCCGGAGGAGTAAATCTCCCAGTAGCTATTTATGTAGAAACAAAATAAATGAAGTCCCTGGCACGAATGAGTTTCACAATATGACTTCGTGCCATACTTTTTGATTCGGAGTTGAGAAAATTGGCAAAAAAATTAGTAACAATTGTTGTAGCATGTTTCGTTTTAATGCTAGCTGTAAATCCAAATTATGCAAATGCAGCCTCTTTTGATAATAAAATAAAAGAAGAGAAGAAAGAAATATCGCCACAAGTAATGCACATACAGCAAACCTATAGTTCTAATTCGATTCGTGAGTTTGTTAATGTTTTAGATGTAAATTTAAATAATACTTATACAAAACTTGAAGTCGGTGTACCGAAACCGATTAACTCACTTCAAACAACGACGAATATGGCAAAGCAAAACACATATGATGGACATCGTGTTGTTGGGGCTGTCAATGCTTCATACTTCTTAGGAAATGGTATGCCAGCCAACTTGTTAGCTGAAAAAAATGAAATTATTAACTATGGTATTTTAGGAGATACATATGAAAGTCCAACACAAAAGCCTGTTGCTTTTGGTGTATCCAAATCAGGGAAGGCGATCGCAGACTATTATTCTACGAATCTCTCCTTTGAAGTAAATGGTAAAAGTTATCCGATTGATCTTATCAATACAGAAAGAACGACTGATAAAACAGTATTATTCACACCTGATAAAAAAACAACAGGGTCAAATAATTGGGGTATAGAAATTGTTGTCTCAAATGCTAGTCAAGATATGAAAGTATTACATTTCGGAGATCGCCTCTCAGGGACGGTTTCAAAAGTAACGACGTATGGTGCAGAAGGGAATTCAACGGTGCCATCGGATGGCTTTGTTATTTCGGTGCAAAATAAAGAGCTGGCAACTGAACTAAGCAAAATTGCTGCAGGGACAAACATTGACGTGAATCTATCTATAGATGAAAAATGGATGGATGCTCAATTTATTTTAGCTGCAGGACCTATGTTAGTGAAAAACGGTAAGGTAGACATTTCTATGCCAACGAATTCTGGGTTTGCTTCAGCTCGCAGTCCTCGTACTGCGGTAGCAGTAGATGCAACGGGTACAAAAGTGTTTGTTGTTACAGTAGATGGTAGATTAAGTGGTCATAGTAATGGCGTTAATTTAACAGAGTTAGCTTCGCATTTAATCTCAATGGGTGCTACTTCGGCCATCAATCTTGATGGAGGCGGCTCGACAGCGATGGTTGCTCGAAATCCAGGCGGCTATTTTGCGAACCTTGTGAACGTCCCTTCAGATGGTGGTGAGCGTCGTGTATCAGCCATTTTACAGGTTGTCAATACAGCGCCACCAGGGAAAGCAAAGTCCATTACGTTAAACAATGTGAGCCAAGTCATGAAAGGTTCATCGGTTGACATGAAAGTGGCTAGTGCTTACGATCAATACTTAAATCCGATGACCATCAACCCATCTAAGATGAACTGGACGGTTGAAGGAAATATCGGTAAGATGGACGGCGCAACTTTCACAGCTACGCAAAAAGGGGAAGGCAAAATTATCGGTGAGTATGACGGTGTGCGAACATCCACAACTGTGAAAGTTGTAGATTTATCACAAGAAAAACCTATTGTACTAGATAGCTTTGATAATGCTTCATCATGGAAAGTGGAAGTGGCAAAAGCAAATGCTTCCATAACAAATGCTAAAGACTATGCTAGACAGGGCACGGCTAGCCTAAAGTTAAATTATGATTTTACAACAGCAGGAGCAGATACGAAAGCAGCCTATATGGTAGCTAAATCACCGATTCCTATTAACGGAAAACCAAATAACATAGGCGTTTGGGTATTTGGGGATGCTGGAAAACAGTGGCTTCGTGGAGTGCTTGTAGATGGTTCAGGAGCAAAACAAACAATTGATTTCACTAGCCAAGGCGGTATGGACTGGAATGGTTGGAAGTATGTCACTGCAAACATTCCAAATGATGTGACACTACCATTGAAATTCGAACGATTATACGTAGCACAGCCAACAGCTTCTCTTCAAAAGAAAGGCCAACTGTATTTCGATCAATTACAGGCTGTGTATCAAGACAACCATGAGGAATTAGTCTATACAGATGTAACAAAAGGTCATTGGGCTTTTTCAGATATCCAAAGTTTGAATACTAAATCACTTATTAAAGGTTACTCGAATGGAACATTTAAACCAGAAGCATCCATTACGCGTGCAGAGGCAGCTACTATTATTGCAAGGGCTCTTAATTTAACAACAACGAAAGAGCCAAGCTTTAAAGATGTCAGCAAGGACCATTATGCATACAGTGCCATTGCTGCAGTAGAGCAAGCTGGGATTATTAAAGGGCAAGAAGCAGGGAAGTTCAATCCGAACGGACAGCTTTCACGTGCTGAAATGTCGGCGATTTTAACAAGAGCTTATAAATTAACAGGCTCAAGTAAAGTGAACTTTACAGATGTGAAATCGACGCATTGGGCGTATAGCGATATCCAAGCCCTTGTATCAAATAACTTAACAGGCGGCTTCCCAGATAATACATTCAGACCAAACACACAAATTACGCGTGCACAATTCTCAAGCTTCTTAAATAGATGTTTAACATTAAATAAATAAAAACACAAATGACAAAACCCTGTAGGATTGAACACTACAGGGTTTTGTTAATTTGGTTCTATAATATTTTTTGGGGTATTCACACATTTGCGCGCATAAAAAAGCACAGATTCACTGATTTATATATACTTGAATTGTCGAGAAACAAGTAATAGAAAGGTGAACTGTGCATATGAATTTTAACACGAATATTCCGGGATTAAAAGATGTAGAGATTACGAAAGTAGAAGAAGTAGGCGATCGAATCGCATTGTATGTACAATTGCCTAAATGTACGCATCAATGTCCAGTTTGTAAAAAAGAAACTTCGAAGGTTCACGATTACCGTATACAAAAGATCAATCATTTAAAATGGTTTGAACGTTTAACTATTCTTTTCTATAAACGTCGTCGTTATGTTTGTAAATGTGGAAAGCGTTTCTCCGAAAAATCCCCTTTCGTAGATAAATATCAACGGTATTCTAAGGAATGGAATCAAGTAGTAAATATAGGTGCTATTAAAGCCAAAACATTTAAAGAAGCTGCAGAAGTACTAGGCACATCAACCACGACGGTCATTCGCCGTTTTAAAAAGGTAGCGAATAAACAATTAGTAGAGGGTGTACGTTTACCAAAAGTGATTGCGATTGATGAGTATAAAGACGATACAGATGCAGGTACGTATCAGCTAATAATTGCGAATGCGGAGACGCGCGAACCGATTGATATTTTACCGAATCGTAAAAAAGAAACTATAAAAAATTACTTAAGTCAGTATGGAGCAGATGTTGAGATAGTAGTCATGGATATGAATCCAAGTTTTAAAGCAGCTGTTCGTCAATCGCTAGGTCGACCTGTTATTGTGGCAGACCGCTTTCATTTTAGCCGTTATATCTATTGGGCAATGGATGAAGTGCGCCGACAAGTACAAAAGGAATGGGACAAATACAATCGCACAAAGTGTAAACGTATGCGTCATGTATTTTATAAACGTGCATCTAAATTATCACCGAAACAACAGTGGTACTTACAGCGCTATACAGAAATGTCTGAAACATTAAAAGTAGCTCATGAATTAAAGGAAGCCTATTGTGAATGGTTTGATTTGGCAAAGACAAAGAATGATGTCGTAGAAGTGAAGAAGCGATTACTAGCTTTTTACCGTAAGGTAGAAGAGACAAGATTACCAGCTTTCTTAAAAGCAATTCAAACATTGAAAAACTGGCAAGTAGAAATTTTAAATAGCTTTAGTTTTGGGTATTCCAACGGCTTCTTAGAAGGTATTAATAATAAAACAAAAGTGATGAAACGGAATGCATATGGCTTTCGACGTTTCGATCACTTTCGAGCAAAAATCTTATTAAATTTAAAGTATAAAGAAATCGGAGTTCATCGGGGTTAACGTGCTAAAAGATTACGCCACCCCAACATTAACCTTTTTTTATTTCTATACTAACTCCAACCAAACGACCGCTTCGCAATGTGTGTAGTGTATGTGGCAAATACGGCTTATAACAGCGATACATCATCCCATTCCATATATAATATAACGGATGTTTTTTCTTGTTCATTTCTTTCACCCCAATACTGTTATAATGAGGTGGATCTAAAATGACAGGTTATTAAAAACTTTATTTTTCGAATATTAATATTCAATTTGAATCGAACCTGTGTCATGGTAGCAATGGCCAACGAGGATGACTGTCGAGTGACTTACACTCTAAAGGTACATAAGGTGCATCGACACCGACTATAGACCAATCACAAGTAAATCCATCATAAGTTTTCATTGGTATGGGAGGATTTAAATTTAAAAATTGAAAACGTGAAATATGAACATGAGGAACCGTCGTACGGCCGGAGTTATCCACCCAACCAATTAGTTGCCCAGTTCTGATTCTGTCCCCAATCCTTAGCGGTACAAACCGAGGGGGACTAAGTTGAGAAATAAAGGGAGCTGGTGTTATATGAGCATATTCGGTGAAGAACTTATCACTACCTTGAATCACAACATTATTAGCTTCATTTGGGCAGTTATCAGTGTCACAATGGATTCTGCCTCGTTTTAAATGAGCTACTACGCCCGATTCCATTGCATAAACAGGCGTTCCATGTGGCATACCACCAACAAATCTTAAGTCTTTTGCACCCTCATGATTATCACTACACCCATAAAAGACCTCGATTTGTGCTGTCGTATTAAATGGATGTCTACAATATATTTTCAAATGTTCAATTCTCCTTTAGTTTTATATAAGTTATTTAATATATTATGTGATTATCCAAATTTGGTGTTTGTCCATTCTTGTCAATACAATATAAAAAGCATATTCTTTTCATGTCATGCTCTCATAACAAAGTTTGTTAGTAACTGAACTAAGGGACTACGAATAAAAAGGACTCACTGAGTCGCTGCTAAAGGAAATGTTTAAAAAAATAAGACCGCTCAACTAATTAAAGTTGAACGGTTTATCCATACTTCTTAAGAAAGGAAATGTATTTAAAAGTAGCTCATGAATTAAAGGAAGCCTATTATGAATGGTTTGATTTGGCAAAGACAAAGAATGATGTCGTAGAAGTGAGGAAGCGATTACTAGCTTTTTACCGTAAGGTAGAAGAGACAAGATTACCAGCTTTTTTAAAAGCAATTCAAACATTGAAAAACTGGCAAGTAGAAATTTTAAATAGCTTTAGTTTTGGTTATTCCAACGGCTCATAGAAGGTATTAATAATAAAACAAAAGTGATGAAACGGAATGCATATGGCTTTCGACGTTTCGATCACTTTTGAGCAAAAATCTTATTAAATTTAAAGTATAAAGAAATCGGAGTTCATCTGGGTTAACGTGCTAAAAGATTACACCACCCCAACATTTGACTTAGAACCGTTATTTTCAGCAAAGCGAGTAGTCTGGAACGGAAATCACCTCATATAAAGTGTAATTATTTTAACAAAAACTTCTTTAATCATTTTGTTTAGTATTTTTTTTTAACATCACCAATGAAAAAATCCGCCTAGATTTCTGTGAGAAGAGCAAACCGTTGCTGCTCTTTTTTTGCTCACAGAAATTGAAGCGGATTTTTTCTTATATAAGAAGAACTATAAAATTTATTTAGAAAACAATATATTTAACATAGTGTTTCCAATCTAATTTCTTGAAATGTTTCCATTGGATTTTCTCAACAGGCATTGTACGGAAAGCATAGGCTGTAAGATTACGTTGTTTATCGGATATCATAGGTGTTCCTTCATCTAAACTGTCAGTAAAAATAGCTGACTGTGAAGTTTTAAAGTTAACATGAATATCCTTCATGTCGATTTTTCCATCCGGTCCAACAATGTATATTTTTTTACCTTTCTTTTTAGTAGCATGCACCCACGATTTATCTATTTTATAAGAATCAGATGCTTCGTTGACAATAATAGAGGCTTTGCCAGTAGTCGAAAATGGAATGTCCTCCATTGCTTCATCTTGTTGCAACACTACTTCATAATTCGTTGGTTGAGGTAAATCTGTTGTTTTTGCAAGCTCATTTCCCCAAATAGAAGAATCATCTGTAGCAATCGTTTGTTTTTCAAGTACAGTGCCAGATAAGGAATCTTTCATATGTTTTACTTTAAAATCAACAGTTTGACCTTCCGATACTTTTTGCCACTCATCCTCTGATAAATAGGCAAGCATCGTTTTTTCAGTAGAATAAATTTCAAATGTGACTGTCCCAGATTCTTCTTTAACGGCTGCAATAACACCGTCCACTGGGCTAACGACACCTTCGCGAGCTTGTATTTGTTCAATTTGTGCGTCCATTAGCGCAATTTGACGATCTGTTTCGGCAATATGTCGATTCAAAAGGGCTATTGCTGTCGATGGTGAACTTTGCTGTCCTAGCTCCAATTGTAGTGTGACAGATAATGTGCCGTTTATTTGGTCCGTATTGACGGAGCTTTTCGGATCAGCATCATCATAATCATTCTCGATTTGAGAAAGTGCATCTTCTAAATCACTTCGTTCAGTTTCATAGGCTGCACGTTCTGCCTCGAGCTTTGTTAACTCATTATCAACTTCTTCTGATTTAAAAGTAGCCAGTACATCATTAGGAGATACTTTTTGGCCACGCTTTACATTCACTGCGGATAAGCTTGTCGCATCGGCTGTAAGTGTATATGTTTCAGCTGGTGCAACAATCGTTTCCTTTTTGACACGCTCTGTATTTGTACCTTTATAAGCTTTTTGAAATTCATCGATATAGTAGGAGCGTGTAATTTTGCTATCGTCTTTAAAGACAAAATAAGCATTTACGCCGACTAATAGCATTGTCAACACGATGGTCAAGCTTGTCCAAGGCTTTGATTTGATAAATGCCATTATCCTAACCCCCTAACAATCCATTCTTTAATTGGTAATACACTAATTAGACCAACAAATAAGGCCATAAATAATTGTATGCCGATAATTTTTACGACTAATATTTTTCTGCTCGCCTCTTCCTCCCATTTAGAAAGGAATGTGTACTGTACAACAATTGTTAGCATAGTCGCCACTGTTAATTGATTAAGTGTGAATAAGACATAATCCGTACTCATCATCTGCAATGCAAGAGGCGCTAATGAAAAGAATGAAAAGAGTGTTGTATAGCCAGTTAAGTAGAATACAGCAAACAAGATAGTTTTTTCGATTAATAAAAATGTGACAACATATAATTGGACTTTTTTAATCCATGTATAGGGAATGTCCGTTAATAGATGTAAAAGGTAGGTAACACCGTAATAATGGAAGCAAAAATAGACAATAGCCCACAAAATGGCACCAAGCATCGAAAGGTAACGAGCCACGTAGTATTCATTATGTAAATCCATTGCGAACAATGTCGTTAAAGTTTCAGTACCCATCCCCCAATATTCACGAGCAGTGAATAACAGAAGGAATAAGATGAAAACCGTCAACGAACGTCTTTTGTATCCAATAATCTCACCTTCTTCTACAATTTTAGTAAAGTAGGTTGGATTTTTTAAGCTATGCCAAAATTTATAACGGTAAAACATATACAGTTTCCTCTCTTCCAAAATAGTAAATATCAAATTTGTAGTATACACCTTGTTAAACGATATTGACATATAAAAATAGCTGTTTTTTTCAATAATTTCGTCAAAAAAACAATATAAAAAACTACATGTCGAATGATGGAAAACATCATATAAAACTATTGTATAGTATAATAGAAAAAACTTCCTGTATTTCTATCAAGTTATTATAAAAAATTACTTTTGATACGCTTAATAGTGTAAATAATGGCTTGAAATCACATGAAATTCACCGATACAAAAGTAATGAATTGAAAAATGAAAGGGTGGTTCGATTGAATCGAAAATTGACGGCGGGAGTTATAACGAGTCTATTACTGGCACCAACAGCTATAGCGAATGCACAGGAAAATAATGATGCACAGCCTCGCGTATTAACTCAAACAGAGCAAGTTGCCAACGTTAACGGAGTAGCTGCCGCAACGACAAAAGAACAAATGATAGCACAATTTGCGAAGCTCTCCGAGAATTCGACAGCCGATGAAATGGTTATTGCAAAAGGTGATGTAGCAAATCTAGCAACTTTTGGTTTTACTAGTGATGAGATTGATTTTATTCAAGCGAAGTATAAATATGTTGTCGAGCAACGTCGACTAATAGGCGAACTAAAGGAAATAGGAAAGAACATTAATGAAATAACATATACAAGTAAGTCATTTATCAATGATGTGACAGCTGTAGAGAATAATTTTAATAAATTTTTAAAAGAATCAGGTGATTCCTCTTATTTAAGCGTCCAAGATGCTTTTGGCAAAGCAGTGGAAATCGCACTTGTTAAAGCTAGCGATATTGCCTCTACAATTCGCGGTACATCTTTACAATATGATTATGATGAGGCTGCACGCAATGCCTATTTTAAAACAAAGGGAGCAGATATTGCGAAGCTGCTTAATTTAAAAGGAGATGCAGCTGCTGTATTACCAGCCACTACCGAACTAGAGAGTTTAGTAGCTATATTAAATAAAAATCCAAATGACTATGCAAACATTACAGCAGCATTGGAAAAAGTTACGACAGCTTATAATGCACTAACAGCGAATCAAAAGAAAGTGGTCGTAGCCCATAATCCAAATAACGATTCTGTAACACCTTATAAAAAGTATACGGATGCCTTATCAAATCTGTCTTCGGTTAATAAGGAAGTGCTAAACGTAGAAAAATTAATCGACGGCTTAGACCCTAAAACTTCTACTTTCGAAAGCAAAACACTTGCTGCCCAAGCTGCCTTTGACAAGCTTGGAGAGAGTGAAAAGGCATTAGTGAAAAATAGCGATAAATTAAAGTTATTTTTCCAATATGCTGATGTATCGAAACAAGTAAATGCACTAAATTCATCTATGAAGGATTACAAAGCACAACTAGAGGCATTACAAACTAAAGTAGCTGCGTTAAATGCTGGGAATAGTAGCGATGCAGCAGCGTTAAATGAAATTAAAAACAAGCTTGAGACTAAATTGTCGCAACTTGCAAATGAAGAAACAGCAGTAGCGGCCGTTATTAGTCAAATTGATAATTTAAGTAAGTCTAATAATTTAGTAGTTGATATGCTAAAAGCACGCTCTGACTATAACGCACTACCATCAGCATCTAAAAAACTTGTGACAAACATTAAAGTCCTAACAGATTTAGAGAAATCACATAAGGCAGTCGTCAATGTGATTGATCAATTTGAAAAGTTAGATCCAACATCTAAAAGTTATATTTCAAAAGCGAAATCTGCTTATACAGCTTACGCAAAGTTGGACGGCACAAAACAAGGGTATGTAAGAAATCATAATAATTTAAATGAGAAGGTCGCTGTAATAGAAGTGATTGTTCAAATAAATGCTTTAAATCCATCCCAAAAGACATATAAAGATAATGTGGCGAAAGCAAATAGTGCGTTTAATAATTTGGCTGAAGCCCTTAAATCGCAGGTAGTCAATAGTGGTGATTTAACAAAAGCACAGGGCTATATCGATACAGCCAAGGCTTTTGATGATCGTGTCTTAGCATTGGCGAATGAAAATCCAGATACTTTCGTGGCGAAGGTAGCTGCATTATCTGCAGAGTACAAATCAATGGATAAAAATGCGAAGAAACTAGTAGAGCAGGCAAAAACTTTAACTACTTACGAAAAAAATAATAAGGCTGTTATTAAGGTTATTCAAATGATCGATGCCTTAAATCCTACAAGTAAGGATTACACGAAAAAAGTACTCGCTGCGCGTAAGGCTTATAATGCACTAGATGCAGTATCGCAAAAACGTGTGACGAACTATGCGAATCTAACTGCAGTTGAAGATGTGGCTTCACTGATTGGCCTCATTGCAACATTAAAGCCAACAAGCAAGACATTCTACCAAGATATGAAAACAGCACGAGAGATGTACGATGCACTACCTAATGAGAAGCAACAAGTAATCATTAATTATGATGCACTTGTAGCAGCAGAAAATGAGTATGGAATAGCACAAAAAGTTGTCGAGCTAATTGATTTAACGAAACAACAAGATGGCGACTATTTAACGAAGCTCCTGGATGCACGTGTAGCGTATGATCAGCTAACTTCGAATCAAAAGAAATTAGTCACAAATATAAAAGATTTAACAGCACGTGAAAAAGAGGTAAAACCTATTTTAAATGTAATGCTGCAAATTAATAATTTGGATCCGGAATCCAATAATTTTGTCAGCAAGGTTAATTCTGCGCGTAAGGCGTATGATAATTTAAATAAAGATCAGAAAAAATATATTAATAATATCGATGTTCTACAAAACTATGAGCCTATATCTCAGGTGATTGAATTAATTAGTAAACTGAAATCTTCAAGTAGTACATATCTTGAGGATACAATTCGGGCACGTGCGCTTTATGACGCGCTAGCGGCAGATAAGAAGCAATATGTAACAAACTATTACTTATTACAAGCGGCAGAAACAAGCATTTTAGGTGCTGGTAATGTTATGCAGATGATTAATGATTTACCGTCTGTAGATCCGAAGCAATATGTGAAACGTATTCAGGAAATTCGTGCAGCTTATAACGCTTTACCAAAGGATCAACAAAGAGCCGTACAAAATTACAAAGTGTTACAAGATCAAGAGAAGCTGTTAAAGCCTGTTATTAGTGTTGTCGAGGATATCGATCGACTACTTACGGCCAAAGACATGAATAGTCAATATCAAAAAATCTTAAAAGCCTATGATAAGCTAAATGCTGAGCAAAGACGTTACGTCTATAATGATGATCTATTATTATCATTAGATAACGTAATAAAAGTATATAAGAACATTGCTAATTTAAATCCAAAGGACAAGTTTTACTTTGGTATGGTGGAAGCAGTACGAAAAGAGTACGATAGCTTAAATACGACAGATAAGCAAAGGATTACGAATTATTCGATCTTGTTAGATGCAGAGAAAAGTATGGCCGATGTAAAGAAAGTCGTTGAATTAATAGCTAGCCTTTCACCAACCTCTTCAACGTATTTAGAAGATGTAGCGAATGCAGTTGCAGCCTATAAAGCGTTAGACTCGAAATTAAGAGGGCAAGTCATCAATGAGGACGAATTAAAGAAAGCTGAAAAGGATGTAGAGGCAGTTCAAAAAGTAGTTCAGGCTATCTCTGTTATTGATCCAGACAACACGTCATTTGAGAAAAAGGTGTTAGCTGCTCAAAAACTATATAACTCACTTACACTGGAACAACAGGATTTAGTATATAACTACCGCATTCTAGAAGAATATTTAAAAATGATTGAATAGAAATAACAAGAAGGAGTTTTCCCAATGCATATTTTGGGGAAACTCCTTCTATACTATAGAAAACAAATTTATAAAGCTATGAAATTTCCAAAAAAAGTGAAACCTTATCAATCAAGAAATCGTATGTAATAGGGAGTTTTATTTCCGTGTTTGAGGGGTATAATTTAAAATAATTTAAATATAGGAGGTAGCCATGTTTAAAAGGGTGATAAGTATATTGGTACTTTCAATTGTTTTACAAGCTACAACTATTGGAAATTTATCTGGGATTAGTAAGGCGGACGCAGCATCCAACATCGCTGGTGATGTGTCTAGTTCATACTGGGCAAGTTCGTCGATTCAACATATGCTGTCGAAGCAATATATGACTACATATACTGACAATACATTTAAGCCGGACCAAGCTATTACGAGGGCAGAGGCTGCATCTGCAATTGCTCGGTCTATTCAAACAAGCACAGATACTTCGATTTCACTACACTTTAAAGATGTTCCTGCTACACATCCCTATTACAAGGAAATTCAGAAACTTGTAGGCATAGGGGTTTTACAAAATAGTGATGCCTTTCATCCAAATGAGCCTTTAAAGCGTTCGGAAGTTGCAAAAATGCTAGCACTAGCTTATCAGTTTAAAGTGGATGGTAAAAATAAAAGCAAATTTGATGATGTTCCTCGAACACACTGGGCGAAAGACTATATCGAATCACTAACGGACATAGGAATTATTGGCGGAGTAGATGCCAAGCATTTTGCACCCAACAAATTAGTGACACGGGCTCAAACAGCAGTTTTTGTTGAACGTAGCATAAATTTTCAGCAAAAAGTAAAGAAGCTTGAAGTGGCTTATGATTATTTAGCAAAGGATTATATACCAACATTAAATCTTTCGACAGCTTGGTCAAAAGAGGTCATTCAGCTCATCAATGTGGAACGGGAAGAGAACCAACTAGCTCCTGTTATCTATGATTCAGAACTGACACAAATCGCAATTATAAAAGCCCAGGACATGGTTAAACGCAATTATTTTGAACATATTTCTCCTTATTATGGTGCTCCTTGGGATTTAGCGACATTATTTGATTATTCTTACACGAGCTTCGGCGAGAATATTGCAAGGTATTTCAAATCGCCAGAAACCGTTGTGAAAGGATGGATGGCTTCTCCAGACCATCGAGATAATATTATGAAGGAGCATTATACAAATACAGGTGTTGCGGTTACACAGGACCGCCAAGGAAATTATTATTGGGTTCAACTATTTTCGAGTAAATAAATGGTTATGTAACAAAGAGTTGCTAATGTTACATTTATGTTACGGATGTTATAAAAAACCAATAAAATTTTTCCATTTTTAACGCTGGTGATGCCAAAAAACGTTGGTATATCAGCGTTTTTGTTTATTCCGGAAATCGTTACACAATTGAAAAATTAAAATACCACCTTTTATGATAGTCTATGTATAGGCAAAAAAGTTTAGAGGGGGTATAACAAAAGTATGAAGAAAAAATGGTTATTACCGATTTTTGCATCTTTCATGTTATTTTCTACAACTCATATAGATTCAGCTGAAGCAGCGACTCAAACTGAAGTCACTGATACAGCTTCTAAATATTTAGGCATTCCATATAAATACGGTGGGACAACTACAAGCGGTTTTGATTGCTCTGGCTTTACTTCTCAAGTATTTGCAGATTTAGGCATCACATTAAACCGCACATCAGGCGCTCAATACCAACAAGGGACAGCAGTTGCTAAAAGTGATCTTCAAGTTGGAGATTTACTATTTTTCAATACAAGTGGCAAAGGTGTCTCACATGTATCTATATACATAGGTGACGGTAAAATGATCCACTCTCAAACTAACCAAGGTGTTAGTTATTCAAACGTAAATGATCCATATTATTGGGGTTCTCGCTACATTGGCGCTAAACGAGTTGCTACATTTGACGAAGAACAACAAGCTGAAGTAAAGAAAGTAGCAATTGATTTTACAGTATATGCTTCACGTGCGGAAGCTGCTTCACAAATTGCGAAAGCTTTAAACTTAGATACATCTGACAAAAATAGTGGTTTTGTCGATATAAAACCAACATATGAGCATGCAGGTGCTATTGCAGCTGTTGCAAAATTAGGTATTTTTGAAGGTGATGCAAGTGGTAAATTCAATCCATCTTCACCAATTACTCGTGCACAAATTGCGAAAGTATTAGTTATAGCGTTCGGACTTGAGAATGCTGGTCAAGAAGTAACATTTAGTGATGTACCACAAGATAGCTGGGCTAATCAATATGTTTCTATTCTTGCATCGAACGGTGTTACTAATGGAGATGGCAATGGCAACTTTGGTATGGATGAATTACTAAAAATTAAAGAACTAAAAATGTTTATTGAAAGATTACAATCTAGATAATATTTTCATTGATGCATTGATTGCAAGAAAAGATCTTTTAAATAGCTTATAATTAGAGGAGAGTTTGCAATTGCAGACTCTTCTATTTTTATGATAATTCCACTGAAAAGGAAGTGATTGGAAAATATAAACATAAAAAGTGCTGTCGGATGATGATTTATCTAGTTAATTTTGTTAAAATGAATACGTTAAGAGAACAGGAAGGGAGGAAATAAGACATTGAATCTTAAAAAAAGTAGTCTTATTTTGTTGTGCGTCTTATTCATTTCAGCTTCTATGTTTACTATACATAGTGATAGTGTAATGGCAGATACAACTACAAATGTAACATTTGCAGATATCTCCAAAAATCACGAAGCTTATGAAGAAATCAATTATTTAGTGAGCTTGGGTGTTATCCAAGGATATTTTGTAAATGGGAAAAGAGTCTTTGGTCCAAATGAGTCTGTAACACGTGAACAAGTGGCAAAAATGGTTGTCGTTGCCTCTGGTAATAAACCATTAGTCGTAAACAAATCAAGTTTTTCGGATGTAACAGTAGGTACTGAAATGTCAGGTTATATCGAAAGAGCTGTGCAATTAGGGTTCTTTTCAACGAATACACAAGGCAAATTCTTACCAAAAAAGGCTATCACTCGTGATGAAATGAGCCATGTATTAACAAAGGCATTTAACTTAGACACAAGTGAATATGAAAACTTAGATTCACCATTTGCTGACGTAAGTATTACACACCCTTACGTTAAGTATGTAAATACAATTTACTATAATGGTATTACAAATGGTAGTGGTAAAAATTATTTACCAAATAGTACTGTTACACGTGCGCATTTTTCATTATTTGTAGCACGTGCAAAAAGTGAGAAATATCGTTTAGAGTTACCAGTAAAAGGGTCATCTGTACCTGATACAAAAGAGGTTATTGGGCTAGTCAAAGTGACGACAGATGGTCTAAATATCCGCAAAACATCTGATAGTTCATCAAATACTAACATTGTTGGTACAGTAAATAAAGGCGGCAAACTATCAGTTTATGAAGTTCAAGGCAAATGGCTGAAAGTAACATATAAAGGTGCATATGCTTATATTTATAAAGATTATGCACAATTTTTAGATGCAGATGGCAATGAATTAGGGGCTGTCCAAAAAGAAGTGACATCTAATGGAGCTATTAACTTATATGTCAAACCAACTTCTTCAGCAAAAGTCATTCAAACTATTAAAGCGAATGTAAAATTACCAGTTTACAAAACTGCTGGCGGCTATCATTTAACGCAAGTAAATGGTTTACCAGGTTACATTGTAGCGAACAGCACAACAGAAACGGGTAAAGACGAACAAACTGATCCAACTCCACCTACAACACCACCTACAGCTTCAGGTGATGTATTAGGACGAGCAACTGTTGGAAACCTAAATGTCCGTAGTGAAGCAAATGCAACTTCTACAGTGCTATTTAAGCTTAACAAGGGCGACTCTGTTAAAGTTAACGGAATTAATGGTTACTGGGCAAGCATCGAATACAATGGTAAATCAGGTTATGTCCATAAATCGTATTTAAAATTATTAAATCAAAATGGCAAACCGTTGCAAAATCGTATTATTATCCTAGATCCAGGTCATGGTGGTAAGGATCCAGGAACAGTACTAGGTTCATTCTCTGAAAAGAACATTACATTAAAAGTGAGCACACTAGTTAAGCAAAAGCTTGAGAATGCTGGCGCAAAAGTGTACATGACTCGTACTGCTGATACGTTCCCTACCTTACAAGGTCGAGTAGATTTTACAAATGCAAACTATGGTGAGATTTTCGTAAGTGTGCATGTAAACTCTGCTTCCAATACCTCAGCATCGGGTACTGAAACATATTATTCTATTTCATCAGGAGATATGTATCAAGAGGATATTGATTTAGGCACTTTTGTAAATAATCAAATTGTAAACAATTTAAATATGAAGAATCGTGGCGTTAAGCAATACCCATACTATGTAATTAATAATATGAGCATTCCATCCATTTTAGTGGAACTTGGCTTCTTAACAAATGATGGAGATCGTCAAAAAATGACAACTGATGAATATGTAACTAAATTTGCAGATTCTATCTATAACGGAATTGAGCAATACTACAAAAAGCAATAATCGATCAACATAGAAACTGTCCAAAAGTGATTAACTCACTTTTGGGACAGTTTTTTTATTGTTAAGGAAAGGTAGGGCTTGCTATGAAGATAATCTTTAACCTGGCATAGTTAATATAGGATAGATATATTTTAGCCACTGATTATTTTTATGTTTGCATGTACGTTTTTATGTATAGATAAATATATTTTTGTTTGGGGCTAAGAAGAGGGGGACAAAGGCTCGAGGGGGTTAGGGAGGTGTTCATGTAGTATCAGATAGGAGAAAAAAGTTGTAGGCTTCGACAGATTTCATAGAAACGGAATGGTCCTCATATACTTGTTTTTTCTTTCTGAATTTCTCAAACATTTTATATCCTTCTAGCCCTAAACAAATGTATTTTTTATGAAGAACCTTTGTCAAGATATAGTCACAACCACTTAAGTTGTTCCCACTTAATGAATAAATTTAATGAATATTGGACAAATCTACATTAAACGATAATTAGCATTATTTAAACGAATAACTCCCTTTTTTACGATAAATGATAGGAAGCATCCGATAATTTAGTGAATTTGTTTGATTGGCAAGATTTATACCGCATATACTGTTTAAGGTAACGCCAATTCCACACGTTTTAACGCTCCTTCATCATCTGATAAATAAGCTGTTATTGAACGAACTTGTTCGTAGCCAGTTGCCATTAAAAATGTTGGTGCGCGTCCATAACTTTTAGCTCCGACTATATAGAAGTCCTTTTCTGGTTGGCGTAGAATTTCTTCTCCATGCGTTCTTACTGTGCCACAACTATACTTCACCACCATAGGCTTCTTCTACAGATTTTTTACGCAAAATCCACACTAGCTTTGTTGCAGGATTCTCATCTTGTAATTCTGCGAGTGCAAATAAGGTATTAATAGCTGAATGGCCACCACCAATAACTGCAATTTTCTTATTGACATATCACTTAGTATTCTTATTAATGTCTGGGATACCATATTCAATGTGATTTGCTAATGCTTTTTCATTTTGGAGCCTTCCCCCTGTAGAATTTGCTGGGTTTGGATTCCCCTATGTACCCGTCGCATCAATAACGGCTCTATCTTCAAAAATCAGGAAATCTTAGTAAAATATGTTTACAAACAACTTAAATATAGATATACTTACAAAGTAAACAAAAAATTCTTAAGGAGGTCGAATGAAATGATCGTTATCGTTAAATTGATGTCATTGGTAGCTACAACTTCAGTAAAAATGAAAATCACACATTCGACCAGATCGGAATGGATCGCTTAAGGTTTTTTTGTAATTAAGCATACCCATACCGCAGGGAGAAGTGTGCCCCTGCGGTATTTTTGTGCCTTTTTTCACCGTAGGGGGAGTCTCTCTACGGTTTTTTTCATTTTTCATGGCAATTTAAGGAGGTGATAATAAATGATATTTAACTTTTTTGCTCTCACGATAACTATTACAAAACGTGAGATCTCTCTTGAGAAAGCACTTCATAATGAAAATGCGAAAAAAATCTTTGAAGAGAACCGAAGAAAAGTAGAAAATTACATTCGTATTCGTCAATATTAATTTTGTTAATTAAAAAACATGAAAGGTGGGGATTGAAATGATTTATATGATCAAAAGACGTTATGCAGTTTTATGGCTGGAGAAAGACACAACCACCAGATGAAGTAATATAAAGTGACAATATAGCTATTGAATTTTATAATCTCCGTAAAGCTAACCCGTTCTAATCTAGGACGGGTTGCTTCAGGATGTATTTTGCACTTTTTTAAGCGATATGTTACACATACAAATTGATGTAGTTTAAGAAAATGCGGAATTACAATGTTAGGAAAAATTCTAATTCTAAAAAGCGTAATTCCTCGATACTAAAATTAAATTTGGCGATTTTTATCTTAATTCCATTATTTTATCCTATTAGCCATCCATGTAGCGCAAAAATTGAACAAAGGAACCTTTAAATTAGCATTCATAAACCATTTTTAGAAATTCATATGTGCTACCATATGTATCTTGCATAAATGTATCAATATCTTTAAACCCAACTTTTCTATATACTTTTATCGCTCTTAGATTAAAAGTTGCTACTGATAATGTAATATTATCTGGTGTAAATCTTGATTGGACAAAATCAATACCAGCATTTAGAAATTCTAACCCTCTACCATCACCAGTCAAATCTGGTCTCATTCCTAAACCTATATCATAAATATTAGAAGCTACTTTATTAACACTGAAGAAACCAATGATTTCATCCTCTTTCAAAACTGCAAACATTGAGTTACCTCTTGTTTCTGGGTCTAAAAATTCAGCTAAATCTTCTTCATCAGCTTCTATATCATAAAAAGAATATTCTCCATCATAGTGCCAATTATGTGCAATATCCTCAGCTTGTTCCTGAGTCATAATCTCAAACTTATAAGCCATAAATATCCCCTCTCGCTTTCATACCCTTGTTCCACTATTCTGCCTGTTTTCTTAATACTAATCATCTCAAATATTACCATTTTCAGCAATGTTGATCTTCTAGAATCTGGCCCAATTGTTGAACAATAAGTTAAAAAACACTATTCAACTAAACTGCTCCGTTCGTATTATAAGGTCAGCCAGATATTTCTGGTTGAACATTTTTCAAATGGTTTTATTATAGCAGTAGCCAGGGTAGAACGTAACTGCTCGTGGG